>PCWB01000042.1 GCA_002796135.1 Candidatus Omnitrophica bacterium CG11_big_fil_rev_8_21_14_0_20_41_12 | reverse complement strand
CCGGTAAGAGCATTTATGCTCCTGAGAGGGAAATGGAAGTTTTAAGGAAAGTTAGCAGCCAAAACCGGGGTCCTTTAAAAAAAGGTGCGCTGGAAGCAATTTACCGTGAGATTATGTCGGGTGCTTTGGCTTTAGAAAGAGTTTTGAAGATTGCTTATCTGGGTCCCAAGGCGTCTTTTAGCAACCTGGCGGCTATCAAAAGGTTCGGATCGCAGATGGAGTATATTGCCTGTGTAAGTATTCCTGAGGTATTTGCGGAAGTAGAAATGGATGCTGCAGATTACGGAGTGGTACCTGTAGAAAATTCGATTGAGGGGGCGGTAACGCATACTTTAGATATGTTAATCGATTCAAGTTTAAAAATTTGTTCACAGGTAAACCTGAGTGTTTCACATAATTTATTAGCTAATTGTCCGAAGAATAAAATCCGTAAAATTTATTCAAATCCGCAGGTATTCGGGCAATGCCGTATCTGGTTGCAGAAAAATTTGCCTAATGCGCAATTAATTGATGTTGCCAGCACAACTTATGCAGCGGAAATTGCAAAAAAAGAAAAAAATAGCGCAGCTATTGCTTCGTTATTAGCTTCCAAGGTTTACGGTTTAAAGGTTGTAGCAAGCGGCATACAGGATTCTTTGCATAATATTACACGCTTTCTGGTGGTCGGTAAAAATACCGCTTCCCCAACCGGCCATGATAAGACCTCATTGCTTTTTTCGATCAAAGACCGCGTGGGGGCTTTGTATGATATGTTGTTGCCTTTTCGTAAATACGGGGTTAATCTTACTAAGATCGAGTCTCGCCCTTCGAAGAAGAAGGCTTGGGAATATTATTTTTTTGCGGATATTTCCGGGCATCAAGATGATGCAAAAATCAAAAAAGCGCTTAATGATTTAGAGCGCAGGTGTACTTACTTAAAAGTTTTAGGTTCATATCCAATCGGAGAATAAGAGTGAAAGAATTAGTTCAAAAAAGTGCTTTAGCGGTTAAGCCGTATATTCCGGGTAAACCCATTGAAGAAACTAAAAGGCAGCTTGGTTTAAAGCAGATCTTTAAGCTTGCTTCAAATGAGAATCCGCTGGGCCCCTCGCCAAAAGCAGTGAACGCGATAAAAAAATGTCTTGCCGGTATTAACCGCTATCCGGATTCCAAAGGATTTTACCTGAAAAAAAAGCTGGCAAAATATTTTTCTTTGTCTGCGGAGAATTTTGTTTTAGGCAATGGTTCCGATGAGCTCATCGACGTATTGATTAAAACTTTCGTTGAACCGGATGAAAATATCGTGACCGCGGATACAACTTTTCTGGAGTATAAGATTATTGCCCAGGTTAACGCCCGTAAGGTTAAGAAAGCTGCATTGCGTTATTTTAAATATGATCTAGAGGCAATTTTAAAATTAGTGGATAAAAAGACTAAACTGATCTTTATTGCTAATCCCAATAATCCTACCGGAACTTACGTTACCCGAGAAGAGGTTAAAAAATTTTTAAATGCTCTTCCTGAGCGGGTGATTGTGGTTTTTGATGAAGCCTACGATGCTTTTATTGATGTTGATGACTATCCGAATAGCTTAAGTTATTTAAAAAACAGAAAGAAAATCGTTATTTTGCGTACATTTTCTAAAGCCTATGGCTTAGCCGGCCTACGTTTAGGTTATGCTATCGCCCAGCCTGAATTAGTAACTTACATGGAGAGGATAAGGCAGCCATTTAACGTTAATTCGTTGGCTCAGGCCGCAGGCCTAGCGGCAATCGATGATTCTGATTTTCTTAAAAAAACCCGCCGGCTGACTTTAGAGGGTAAAAATTTTATCTATCAAGAATTATCAAAAATGGGGTTAGGTTATGTCCCGTCAGTGGCTAACTTTATTTTGATCGATACAGGTACAGACAGTTTAAAGGTTTTTAAGTCCATGCTTAAATTCGGAGTGATTGTCAGGGATATGAAACAATACGGATTAAATAATTTTATTCGCTTGACTATTGGTACTCCCAAAGAAAACTCAAGGTCAATGCAGGTTTTAAGAAAAGTTTTAGGGGGCCAAAGCAGATGATTATTGTTTTAAAGCCAGAAGTAACTGAGGCACAAATAAAGCATATCATTGATAAGGTAAAGGGATTAGGCTTAACTCCGCATGTTTCAAAAGGCGCAGAGAGAACGATAATCGGAGTTATCGGCCCAGAGGATGTGTTGCGGGTTACCCCGCTTGAAGCTTTTCCCGGAGTAGAAAATGTTATACCGGTGCTTGCGCCGTTTAGATTAGTCTCCAGAGAATTTAGAAAAGAAGATTCTGTAATTGATCTCGGTAAAGGGATTAAGATCGGAGGAAAAGAGATAGTGGTGATGGCAGGCCCTTGTACCATTGAAAATATCGATAATCTTTTTGAGATTGCCAGAGAAGTAAAGAAGGCTGGCGCGACTGTGCTGCGCGGCGGAGCTTTTAAACCCAGAACATCTCCATATAGTTTTCAAGGATTAGGTAAGGCAGGCCTGCAGATGTTGCGTGAGGTCGGCAATGAGTTAGGATTAGTGACGATAAGTGAGGTTATGGATTCCCGGGATGTAGATTTAGTGGCCGAATATGTAGATGTCCTGCAGATTGGCTGCCGCAATATGCAAAATTTCAATCTACTTAAAGAGGTCGGCGCAATTAAAAAACCGGTACTTTTAAAGCGCGGGATGGCTTCCACGGTTAAAGATATGTTAATGTCTGCTGAGTATATTTTAAGCGGCGGAAATTTTTCGGTTATTCTTTGCGAAAGGGGGATTCGGACTTTTGAGGATTCTACGCGCAATACTTTAGATATTAGTGCAGTTCCGGTGACAAAACAGCTTTCGCATTTACCGATTATTGTGGATCCTTCGCATGCCGCCGGTAAATGGGGGCTGGTTCCTTCTTTGGCGAAAGCAGGAATTGCCGCAGGTGCCGATGGCCTACTTATTGAAGTCCATAATCGTCCTGAAGAGGCTGTTTCTGATGGAGCTCAATCCCTTATTCCCGAAAGATTCTCTGAGCTTATGCTCCAGCTAAAAGGCATTGCTAATAGCGTGGGAAGGAAACTTAATGAAAATATTTAATAAAATCGTAATTATTGGTACCGGATTAATCGGGGGATCTTTGGGTTTAGATTTAAGAAAAAAACATTTGGTGGGTAAGATCACCGGCTTGTCTCGCAGAAAGAAAAATGTAGAGTTTTCTAAAAAAATCGGCGTTATTGACTGTAGCGCTACTTCTTTAGATGTGGTCGCGGATGCGGATTTAGTTATTCTGGCTACTCCGATTGAGGTAATTATTGATATCGGTCTGAAAATATCAAAAAAAATTAAAAAAGATTGTGTGGTGATTGATGTTGGCAGCAGCAAAGAAGCGATAGTATCTAAGTTAAGCAGGGTAATTCCGAATTTCGTCGGTTGTCATCCGTTGGCAGGTTCGGAGAAAAAGGGAGTGACTAATTTTGAATCCGGTATCTTTAACGGTTCGACCTGCATTATTACCCCAAATGCTAAAACAAATAGTCAGGCGTTAAGAAAGGTTAAGCTGCTCTGGAAGAAATTAGGGTCCCAGGTAATTATACTTACTCCTAAAAAGCACGACCAAATTTTAGCATTTATCAGTCATCTGCCGCATGTATTAGCCTTTGCTTTAATGAATACGATTTCAGAAAAATTTTTAGCCTTGAGTTCCGGAGGGCTAAAGGATTCTACTCGAATTGCCGCTTCAGACCCTGAGCTTTGGAGCCAGATATTATTAAGTAACCGGGGTAACCTTTTAAGTGCTATTTCCTCCTTCCAGAGAAAACTTGATCTGTTCAAGCTTGTCTTAAGAAATAAAAACAATAAACTTTTAATGAAGATCCTTGAAGCTGCCAAGGAAAAAAGAAAGAAACTGGGATGATTATTGCGGTTGATGGCCCAAGCGGCGCAGGGAAAAGCACGGTTGCCAGAATACTGGCTAAGAGGCTAGCTTTTCTTTATATCGATACCGGATCGATGTATCGGGCCCTAACTTTAAAGGCTTTGGAGAACAATATTCCAAGCGATGATAAAAATAAAATTTCTGAGCTTGCGCGCTCAACCAAGATAGATCTGCGTAATAATGCGGACGGGTCACTGACAGTTTTTTTGGATGGCAAAGATGTTTCTCTGGAGATCCGTAAACCGAAAATTACCCAGTTTGTTTCGGATATTGCTAAAATCAAAGAAGTCCGCCGGATTTTAGTTGGTATCCAAAGACAGCTTGGCCTAAGAGGGGATTGTATATTAGACGGAAGAGATATCGGAACGGTAGTTTTTCCCGATGCCAAAATTAAATTTTTCATCGACGCCTCTGCGCAAGAAAGAGTAAACCGTCGTTTTAAAGAGTTAAAAGGCTTAGGCCAGAATGTGTCAGAGGATGATGTTTCCAAGGATTTATCTAACCGGGATAAAATTGATTCTACCCGAGAGGCTTCTCCTTTGCGCCAGGCAGCGGATGCGATTTATATTGATACTACCGGACTTTCCATAGAGCAGGTGGTAGAGAAGATGTCGGAGTATGTGAAAAAAAATGGATAAAGCCTTACTTAGGAATTTTTCGATTATCGCCCATATTGACCATGGTAAATCTACTCTGGCCGATCGCATTCTGGAGGTAACCGGAGCAGTAGATATGCGCCACAAAGGGGATCAATTGCTTGATGATATGGAATTAGAAAAGGAGCGGGGGATCACCATTAAGGCTTCGATGGTCAGATTAAATTATTTTTCCAAGAAATTTAATCAGGAGTATATTTTGAATCTTATTGATACTCCCGGGCATGTTGATTTTACTTATGAGGTATCTAAATCACTTGCTGCCTGTGAAGGGGCAGTGCTGGTAGTAGATGCCGGTCAAGGTATTGAAGCTCAAACCGTAGCCAATTATTATCTGGCTTTAGAGAATAATCTTCATGTTATTCCGGTAATTAATAAAGTGGATTTAATTTCAGCAGATGTAGGCCGGGTGAAATCACAGGTGGAGACTGTTTTAGGTTTTAAGGAGGAGGAAATTATTCTGGCCTCGGCAAAAGAAGGTAATGGTATTATTGAAATTTTAGATAGGATTGTAGAAACTATACCGGCTCCGGGAGGCAAAATTGAGGACCCGCTTAAGGCGCTGATTTTCGATTGTCGTTTTGATGCTTTTAAAGGGGTGGTTGTTTTTGTCAAAGTTATAGACGGACAGATCTCTCCTAAAACCCAACTGAAGATGTTTAACGCCGGTAAAATCTATAAAATTGAAGAGTTGGGAGTTTTTAAGGATTTGAAATATTCGGCTGTAGAAACATTAACCTGCGGAGAGGTTGGTTATTTTACGGCAAATCTACGCGATCCCCGCGAGGTGATTATCGGAGATACAATTACTGACCCTAAGAATCCCTGCGCTACTGCTTTGCCGGGTTACCGTAAAGTAAAACCCTTAGTTTTCTGCGGTATTTACCCGGTTAATCCGGCTGATTTTCCGCAGTTACGCGATGCGATGGATAAATTAAAACTTTCTGATGCTTCATTTGTATTTGAATCGGAAAACTCCCAGTCATTCGGAACAGGCTTCCGCTGTGGTTTTTTAGGACTTTTGCATATGGAGATCGTTCAAGAGAGGCTTGAGCGTGAATATAATTTAAATCTTATTCTTACGGTTCCTAATGTTGTCTATCGCATTAAAACAAAATCCGGTGAATTAATCGAGGTAGATACCCCGGCTAAACTTTGTCCCGTCCAAGATATTGAAGAATCTCTTGAGCCATTTGCCGCTTTACTTATGATTGTGCCGGTTGATTCCATTGAGGCGGTTTGCGATTTCACTAAATCGCGCAGGGGAGTATTTGTTTCGAATGAATATCTTGGTGAGGATCGGGTGAAGGTAGTATTTTCTATTCCCCTGGCTGAAATTATCGTTGATTTTTATGACCGCATAAAATCAATCACCCGCGGTTATGGTTCAATGGATTATGAAGTTAAAGAATATTTACCGACAAAATTGGTAAAACTTGATATACTTTTAAATAGCCAGATATGCGATGCTTTCTCTTCACTAATGTTTAAAGAGAAGGCTATTTCAAGGGCGCATCTTTTAGTAAGTAAATTAAGAGAATTAATTCCGCGACAGCTCTTTGAAGTAACTATTCAGGCAGCGGTAGGCAGCCAGATTTTGGCTTCTGAAAGGGTGCGCTCGGTTGGTAAAAATGCCACAAGTAAATGCTCCGGAGGAGACATTACGCGTAAGCGCAAACTTTGGGAAACTCAAAAAAAGGGTAAGAAGAGGCTAAAACAATTCGGTAAAGTTGAAATACCGCAAGAAGCGTTTTTGGAGGTTTTAAAAATATGAGTCTTAAGAAAAAATCCGTATTACGTGATTGGGTGGAGTCAATCGTTGTTGCATTTTTATTGGCCATGGTTATCCGTGCTTTTGTGGTACAGGCTTTTAAGATTCCTACCGGATCAATGCGCATGACCCTGATTGAGGGAGACCTTATACTGGTAAACAAATTTATTTACGGCTCAAAAGTTCCTTTTACAAATTGGCGCTTGCCTGCGTTAAGGGAGCCCAAACGCGGTGATGTAGTTGTTTTTATTTATCCTGAAGATAAAAAGAAGGATTTTATTAAAAGATTAGTCGGCCTTCCGGGAGAAACAATTGAAATTAAGGGCGGCTCTATTTATGTGAATGACAAGCCTGCTATGGAGCAAATTTTCAACCAGATTTATTATTACAACAGAGGTGAATTTGCTTCCGATGGGCAGAAGATTGTTGTACCCAAAGACAGTTATTTTGTCTTAGGGGATAACTCTACTTCTTCCAAGGACAGCCGTTATTGGGGGTTTGTGCCAAAGGATGACCTCTTAGGCAAAGCGATGGTTATTTATTGGCCAGCGCAACGTATACGGGTGATTAAGTGAATATCGCAAATAAAATCTCCACATTTCGTATTTTAAGCGTCCCGTTTTTTATTGCCTGCTTGGTATATTATTCTCCCCAAAAAGCATATTTAAAAGACTTAGCTTTAATTATATTTATTTTAGGAGTTATTTCTGACGGGCTAGATGGTTTTATCGCCAGGCGCGCCAAGATGCAATCAAAAGCCGGATTAATTCTAGATCCTCTGGGAGATAAGCTTTTATTGATGAGCGCTTTTATATTTTTGTCTCCCATGAGTAAACTGGATTTACATTTCCCGCTTTGGGTAAGCTTCATTATAATTTCACGTGATCTGATTATTATTATGGGAGCGATAGTTATTTATATGGTTAAGCAGACAATTAATGTCTATCCTACAAAATGGGGCAAGTTTACCACTACCTTTCAGATGCTTTCGGTTATTTGTGTTTTATTACAATTGAACTTTGCCAAATTTATTTGGTGGCCGGCCGTGATTCTTACCGTTATTTCAGGGTTTGATTACGTAAAGAGGGGGTTTAAAATTCTATATGCTTTGGATAATCGTCGCACTATTGGCTAGTTATTTTTTAGGCTCAATACCCACCGCTTATCTTTTTGGTAAGGTTCTCAAAGGAATCGACATCCGTAAGGTTGGCTCAGGTAATGTGGGGGCAACTAATGCCATGCGCGCCTTAGGCAGGGGACCAGGTGTAGTTGTATTGGTTCTAGATATATTAAAAGGTTTTATTACGGTTATATTTTTAGGAAATTATTTTGCGGACAAAATTACTTTGCTGCAGGCGCAAAACTTGTTTATTCTCATGGGGTTATGTTGTATTTGCGGCCATAATTGGACAGTATTCTTACAGTTTAAGGGCGGGAAGGGAATTGCTACTACGTTTGGGGTATTGCTGGGGCTTGCTTTTAAAGTTTCCGGTTTAAATATCGTAATCGAGTTAATAATTTTGATCTGGTTTATCGTATTTTTTTCTTTTAGAATGGTCTCTTTAGCTTCAATTTCAGCTGCTGTAGCCTTGCCAACTCTTTCCCTTTTTTTTAGACAACCGCTTGGCCTGGTTTTAGTGAGCTTTTTACTCTGTATTTTTGTGATTTTCCGCCACAAAGCAAACCTGGAAAGGATATTCCAGGGCAAAGAACCCCGTCTGTATTTTAAAAAATCCGTAAGTTAAAATCTTCATTCTATCGGAAAGCAAACGCTTTCTTTTTAAAGCCAAATACTCTTGAATTGGCTTTTTTTTGGTTGCATACTTAAGCGTAATAATTCCCCACCAGCCACGGAGAGGGGAGCCGGGTTGCCGTTAAGGCAACCCGGCTAACTATAAGGGAAAAATGAGAGATTTACTGTTTAAAAACCTAACTTCTTCTGAAAGAGGCAGAAAGATTATCGCTAGCTCCGAGATCGCCGATAAAGAGGGGGTGCATAGCGTTGTGCGGCGCCATTTTACCTACCTGGTAAAGCAGATACAGAGTAAAGATGCCCTTAGGCCTAAACCATATCTTTTTGTTTTAAAAGAAAAAAAATCCAAAGCCAATCGTGAACATTTCTTCTGTAAAGTTAAAGGAAGCCTGATAGCTGAAAATGGAGGAAAATTGCTGCTTATTTTATTCTCCCACACCTTAAACGTTGAGCTTACCGTCTCGGCCAAACTAAGCGGACAAACCGGATAATTTTTATTGACATAATTTTCAGGTTGTATATAATAATAGCAATATGAAAAAGCTAATTATTAGATACAACGCGATGGCGCTAGTTGTTTTAGCGCTTTTTTTGTTAATTACTCCTTCTTTTGCCCAAAGCCAAGCAGTAGATTATCTTTGTGAGCTTGGCAAGAGCTATTATTCTTTGGGCAAGGTTGACGATGCCCTGCATGAATTTAATAAGGTGCTTCTGCTTGATCCGACCAACCCAACCGCAAAGGATTATGTAAATAAAATATTCAGCGAAAATTCATCGATTGAGCCTGTTCCAACCATAACTAAAATACCCGCAAAAAATGTTTTAATCGCCCAGGCACCAAAACCAGAATTATCCAGAGAAGGAGCGATGAATTTTGCGCTTAGTAATTTAGAGGGCAGCAAAGATATTAAGCCTGCGGCCTATATTGACGTAAATAATCCTGTAGATGAAAACGATCTCGGAGAAGGCAAGAAAATCGGGAAACTAAGAATCAGCGGAGATATGCAAGCTAGTTTTGGAGTTACTCCGAATGAGTTTATTTGGAAATGCGCAAATTATGATATGAATGAGAGGAATTGGCGGCTGCTTTCTACGGATGCCTACAACAACAGATTCAATACTTTTGACGTGAGAGTTTATGATAGCTTTTCTGCAAACCTTGATACAGAAAATCAAACGGGATTTAATTTTCATACTAACATTACGGTCGATCCTTGGAGTTTTACTGGGAAAAGCAATAAATTTACGGTTGTCGGAGCAGGGGGTGATTCTGCAGAAATGGAGTTACGTTACTGGTCAAATACCGGCTACACCTTAAATGATACGGTCTATACCTTAGCAAACGGAGATACTTTTAATTTACCTGAAATTAAGGTAGTCAACGGTAGGATTTTACCCACAACTATCACCTCTGCTTATACAAATGTATTCTCAATTCCTGAGACTAAGATCCAGCGTACGTTCCAGCCGGTCAGGGAACTATGGTTTGATTATCTTAACGAAGAAGCTGGAGTTAAATTCCGTGCTTTCCCAATTGCCTATGAAAATCAAGCTTATTTATCCGATGATCCCCTGCAGATTACTAACCATCATACTTGGTGGGCAGCTAGCCCATGGCTTAGAAAATATTCACCGGGTAACTATAATTCAACAGCAACACCGATTAGTTTCAGAAAAGGCAAATGGGATGATACTTACTCCACTATCCGCGATAGCACAGGAAGATATCTAACAGCTTTACGCGGCTTTTCTTTTGTTTTAGGCTCTGCAGATGCGACTTCTTTTAGCACCACAGTAGCTTCTCCCAAAGACCTATGGCAGGATTACGAACAGGTGGATAATTATATCACTGCCAGCCGTTTCAAGCATAAGGTCTTGAATAATTTATTAGTCGGAGCAACTTTTACCAGCCGCACAGGGCTTAATGTAAATGATAAGAATAAAACAGACAGTAGAAATTATGTCGGTGGCGGTGATTTAAGTTATGAGGTTATCCCCGGACTTAAAGCTCAGGCTGAAGTTTTGACTTCACAATCTTATTATGATCAAACTAATACTCAGTATAATACAGAGGCCCGGGGAAACGCCTACTATTTCACTATTATTAACCGTTATCCCCAGAAAGATATTATTTCTTTAACCGATACTTATAATCAAATCAGGCGAGAAAAAGATGAACCGCTTATGGTTAAGTCCAGATTTTTCCTGGCACGCATGGATGATGGATTTGATTCTTCGCTCTCTGAATACAGGGATACTCGGGATGATGCTTTCTGGAGTAGGCACATATCTTTCCGCAAAAATTTTGGATATTTCAGTCCAGGTTTAAGCTCAAATTATGCTGACGAATATTCGATTAATGCCACCCGTATCGGTGATGGTATCGATTCAGGGAGAAGCTCGATCGGTTTTAGGAATGAAGTTGTGTATGAGGATAAATTCAGCAATCTTTTTGATGTGCGTAACGTGCATCGATCCAGCGGTAAATATGTTGAAACGGTTGCCAGAGACGAAATAACCTATAAGCCTATTGAAAAGTTAACTTTAAAAAGCCTGTTACTTTATCAGAATCTACCGCATACTGTAGGAGGGATTGATCCTTTTGACATTGATCCGGATACTAATAATGGCATAGCTAATACTGTAGTTCCTGATGGGGCAGACCCGAGCATAAAAACAGGTTCTTTAGGGTTAGAGTATGCTTTTGAGAAGTGGATAAGCGCAAATTTAACCTGGGAAAGAACTAACGATTATTATCTATCTTATGGTAATTTTCCCAACGGCCTTTTAAATAGTGGTAGCCTCAGCAGGATTTATTATGAAAACGGCAAGGCTTATACTGGTTGGAACAGATGGCTTTATGGTCAGGGAGTTTTTGAACAAGCACCTTACCCATTCTATAACATTTATAAGGCAGGGATAAATTTGTTACCGATGGATAAAATGAATATCTATTTAGACTATACTTACAATGATTTTATGTCAGCCGGGCAAAACTCTGATAATATGAATCATTTAGGACTGCAGTTTGTTTATGAGCTTACTGAAAAAATAGGGTTTTCTTTTAAATATACTTATTCGCGCTGGAAGAATCCTGTCACGAATTCCGGACTCACCGGTCACCATAATTTTTTCTCTGAGTTTAGATACTTGCCCTCAAAAGATAGCGAATTTAACCTGCAATACGGAGAAGGTAACTCTAGCGTTATCGGTAGGATGTATGATCCTACCGGAGGAAGCTTACTTACAATCGACACTGCCCACATTATCCGCGCTTATTACCGCCGCAAATTCTAAATTTTTTATTCTAAATAAATATCGATTTTTTTGATTTTACGCGACCTGATTGCTTGTGCGTAGGGGGATGGTATCACTGAGGAATTTATTTCTACGGGTGAATTATTATCCAAAAGAACGATCTTTTTGATACTCACCGAATTTTTCGTCGAATCACCAAAGGTATTCTTTCGTTTTGGATTATGATAGGTTATCATAATCTGGCTTAAGAAATTAAAAGAATATCTACCGTTTTTGGGAAACAGCCACCCGGGTAATGACGGTTTAAGGGTTAGATTAAGCTCGCCGCTTTTATTCAGTGAAAAGGGGCAGGCTCCGATATTCATCAGGAGCCAAATGTGGATAAACTCTGCGGTGGAACCGCTTAAGCGGGCAACAAAACCATTACCCTGCAATTCTTTGTCCTCAAAAGCGCTGCTGACGATAAAAGAAGAGTTTTCTAATATGCTTCGGCCATATCTCTGGGGATTTTGAAAAGGGACCAGAACATTTTTAAATTCAGCGTAAAACTCATCGGTTAAACCGGCTTTAAGCATTTCGAGGATGTACTTATATTCCATATGTAGCCAGATGGATTCATTTTCCAGCCAGCCCGGAGCAAATACCCGGCATCTGCCAATTTCTTCAGGCATGGAGTCAAGGTTAGCCGTTACTTTATACATCTTTAGTTTTTTATCAAAAAGCTCGCTTTGCTTAGTTGCTTTATGGAGGGCTAAGAGTTGATTATTGTCTGAGCAAAGTCTTAAGGCATGCATTTGTCCTTCAAGGAAAAATGGCGTTGGCTTTTGCACAAATTTTTTAGGTTTTATATAGTGATCTTTAACCAGATCATATTCGACTACTTCATTAATAAAATACGAATTATAAATACCTGATTTTTTATCCAAGGCTTTATTTAAACCTGTTTCGATTTTCTCTAAAGCTGCATCTACAAAGTTAATAAGCTTAGCTACTGGTAAATTAACCGGGTTACCGGAAAATCCCAAGCGGACTCTTTGGCGGTAATCTTCTTTTATAGTATTACTTTTATCCCAGAAGCTGAATGCATCTTCTGAAAACAGCTCCGTAAGTTTTTCAATAAAATCAGCAATTTCTTCGGCAAGTTCAATCTCATTAACCTGCGCGCTTTCAAGTACTCTCTTGATTAATCTTAACAGGCGTTTTAACTCAAAAGTTTCACAGCTGCTTGATCCAAAAAGGGCAGGAAGTCCGTTTAGCGAATCAAACCAGTTAGGTTTATTAGCCTCCATCTCAATCCCCACGCCAAAGGCATCAAGTGAAGCAAGCTTATTGGCTGCCAAGCACAACAGCTTGGAAATAAGGGTGGTATAATAAATCTCACCGTTTCCATGCTGCGTCCTTAAAAGGTGAGGATTGCTAAGGCGTTTGCGCAGCATCTCTTTCTTGGCGGAATCAAGAGTAAGAGAATGTAATTGACGAGGCTCTTTGTTATAAAGAACGTATTTTTCGTTGCGCGGCCTGACAACCTCTGAGTTGTCATAAAAAGAGAAGACCTTTTGGTTAAAGAAAAGCTCATTAAATTTCTCCGGGTAAATTCCAAGATAGCTGTCGATGAGATCCAGGTTATAGGTCCAATGGTCAGTCCAGAAACCTTCGGCGTGTTCAGCTTCCTGTATTTTATGCGCAGAGGAAAGAATAATTTCCAGAAGATTATCGTAGGAACTTTGAAGTTTCAGGTTATTGCTTTCGATAAAAAGAATGAGCTCTCCCGGAGTGAAAGTTTTTTTAAAGAAATGTTTTAATTTGTCGATGCTGTTGCTCTCAACTGTATTTATAAAAAGATCATCCAAATTAATTCCGTCATTGATCAAGAAGCTTTCGCCTTTTACTACTAAAGGATTAAAGCCATCGGTTTGAATCAAATTCATGAAAAAGATAATGTTCTCTGTCCCGATTTCCGGGTTAAACCAAAGGTCGTTGCGGCGGTTTTGGTTGATATCACGGTAGTTGCCGTTACCTTGAGAGAAATAGGTCGGCTGTAGCTGAAAATTATTATAATCTCTTTCCAGGTCGCCATGCTTACGCGAATAGAGGTAGAAAATTACGCCTGATTTGAAAATTTCAGGGTAACCGCCGCGCATAATATTATCCAGATAAGTCTGGCCGGCATATAAATTAAATTCTGGGCTGTTGCTTTGAGTCAAGATATTATTCTTTAATTTCATGAGCAGCTGGTCATTCTGAGCCAATTTATTCTCGATATAGCCAAATTTTGTAATTTTACTGACGCAGCTGTTAAGGGTTTTTGTATTATGGGCTTGGCCGATTACCGCATAAAATTTTTTCTGTTCTTTTGGTTTCAGGCTTAAGCTCAATAAAAGCAAGGCGCTGGGAGTTTTGCTTTTGGTCGCTTGCTTGGCAGGGTAAGCAAACTTAGGGCCGGCTAAGAAATTTGCCGGGTAGGAAAAATCAGTTACTTCTCCGAAAACTGCTTGCGGATCTACAATCGGAGGAACAAGTTTTGCTTTAGTGCCGATAAAATGAAAACCCAGATAGAAATTTCCCTCTTCGATATGCACGACTTCCGGCCGATCAGGGGGGTCGACGGCAAGCCTGTAAAAGGGGACATTTTTATCCAGGTTGTCAATTTTCATCCAGGCTTCAATAGTCCGGTTCATCTTTTTTAAAAAGAAATTATTTGTACCAAAAGGAATAATCTGAGGCAGCCCGTCAATGAGCTCTAGGGATTTGGGTTTATTTGAGGTATTTTCAATGCTTACTGTGCGGCTTAATCCGGCATAAGTAGCATTAGGAATATTAAAATATTCCACGCAAGTTTTAAGCCCGAGGGTGCGGTTTTCTTCTTCTAAGATAAGCCTGCCGGAAGTCATGCGCATAGAATTGCGTATTTCGTATTTTAAATTGGCGAAGCCGTTATGAAAAGGTTCGTAATAAACAGGTTCTTTTGCGGAGTTTATTTTTATGAAAGTGCGGAAGCCATGGCTGGATACAAATTGCCAGGATTTATTTGCAGGAAAAAATTCCAGGATTGAGTGGTCTTTATCTTTGATTCCGAAGCTGGCGATGCATTGTCCGCGGTTGACGTAGAAGACCCACATCGGAATGCCGTATTTTCCGGCAATCCCCGGGAAAAAATTAGCGAAAGGCTTGGAGTAGTTATAGTTTTCTATAACAAATTCGCCAAGTTTATTCAAATAATATTTCGCTTTAACTTGTTTTCTTTTAGTTTTCATTTTGAATTAAGTTAATTATTAGTATTTTACCTGCTTTTACTGTTTTGTCAACCTGAGAGTTGACTTTTGTAAAAAGAATGTTAGAATATTAAGAAATATGGAGGAGACACCCCGCGCTTAGTGGCGCCCGGCGCAATAGGTATGCGCCGGCATGCGCTTGTGCGCTACTTGCGCGGGTGTGTCCTTGTGGACATATGTCGATAGATAAGGAAACGGTAAAACATATTGCGCATTTAGCGCGTATCGAGTTGCAGCCGAATGAGTTAGAAAAATTATCTTTACAGCTGCATGATATCTTAGGCTTTATTGATAAAATAAGCGGTTTGGATATAGATAAAGTTTCACCTACAAGCCACATTCTACCTGTCAGTAATGTACTCAGAGATGATTATCCGCATGTTTCTTTACCTGCGGAAAAAGCCTTGGAGAATGCCCCGAGCAAAAAAGGAAATTTCTTCAGCGTTCCGAAGATAATTGAATAATGATGGATCTGAATCAGCTAACTGCCCACGAATTACTGAATAAACTTAAAGCCAAAGAAATTTCTCCTGAATCGATCAGTGAGTCACTTTATGCGCGTATTCATAAAGTTGATCCAAAAATAAAAGCTTATGTGAGAAATAAAGGACAGCAAGAGGCACCTTTAAAATCTCAACCAAATGGTTTACTTAAGGATGTTCCGATTACGATTAAGGATAATATTTGCACGGAGGGGTTAAGCACTGAATGTTGTTCAAAAATCCTTGAAGGTTTTCACCCGCCCTACGATGCTACGGTTATTTCAAAATTAAAAAACTCCGGTGCTCAGATCTTTTCTTTGAAAGCGAATATGGATGAATTTGCTTTTGGTTCTTCAACGGAAAATTCATATTTCGGAGCTACAGCTAATCCCTGGAATTTAGGGCATGTTCCCGGAGGCTCTTCTGGCGGTTCAGCTGCTGCCGTAGCTGCTGATGAAGCAATCTGGGCGCTAGGATCTGATACCGGCGGATCAATCCGTCAACCGGCATCTTTTTGCGGAGTAGTCGGATTGAAGCCTACTTATGGCCGTGTTTCGCGTTTCGGATTAATTGCTTTTGCTTCCAGCCTGGATCAGATCGGCCCGATCACCAAAGACGTCGAAGACGCCGCAATTTTAGCCGGAATTATTTCAGGTTATGATCCTAAGGATTCAACTTCAATCAATAAGGATGTACCTGATTATACCAAAAGCTTAAACGGAGATATTAAAGGATTAAAAATCGGCATTCCTAAAGAATATTTTGTCCAAGGCATGGATCCGGAAGTTAAATCGATTATTGAAGAGGCTATTAATAAGCTCAAAAGTTTAGGCGCAGATTCGAAACAAGTTTCATTGCCGCATACAGAGTATGCCGTGCCGGTTTATTATATTATTGCTACTGCTGAAGCCAGCTCAAATCTGGCAAGGTTTGACGGTGTGCAATACGGGTATCGGGCTAAATCAGATAATTTAATTGATATGTATAAGCAGACCCGCGCAGAGGGATTTGGTGAGGAGGCTAAACGCAGGATTCTACTGGGCACCTTTGCTTTATCTCACGGTTATTATGATGCATATTATTTACGTGCCCTGAAAGTGCGTACGCTGATCAAGCAGGATTTTGACCGGGTATTCGGCGATTTTGACTGTATTGTTACTCCGACCTGCCCGACAGCAGCTTTTAAGATCGGAGAAAAAACCCAGGATCCTTTAAAAATGTATCTTTCAGATATCTACACGATTTCGGTAAATTTAGCGGGGATTCCTGCGATATCCATTCCTTGTGGATTTACTAAAGCAGGATTGCCTATAGGCTTACAGATCATGGCTAAGCCATTTGATGAAGAGATGCTTTTTAGAGTAGCGCATGCCTTTGAACAAAGTACTGATTGGCATAAAGTTAAACCAAAATTATGAAATACGAAACAGTTATCGGCTTAGAGGTTCACTTACAGCTGAAAACTAAAACCAAAGCTTTTTGCGGATGTGCGATTGATTTTGGTCAGCCTCCCAATTCAAATGTTTGTCCTGTATGTTTAGGATTTCCCGGAACACTTCCTGTTTATAATAAGGAAGCGTTAAATTATGCGATTAAAGTAGCGCTAGCTTTTGACTGCCAGATCCAGGAGCATACTAAATTTGACCGTAAAAATTATTTTTACCCTGACCTGCCGAAGAATTATCAGATTTCTCAATACGATCTACCGCTCTCGCGCCAAGGCCACATGATGATTACCAGTAAAGATGCTCCTAAGCGTATCGGTATTACCAGAATACATTTAGAAGAGGATGCCGGTAAGCTTATCCATGAAGCAGATGCAAGCCTGGTAGATTTCAACCGTACGGGAATTCCTTTGCTTGAAATAGTCAGCGAGCCGGATTTATCCAGCCCCCAGGAAGCTTTTGATTATTTAACCGGGTTAAAAAGTATTGTTGAATATTTAGACGTATCTGATTGCGATATGGAAAAAGGATCTTTGCGTTGTGATGCCAATATATCTTTGCGCCCGGAAGGAGCTAAAGAGTTAGGAGTAAAAACCGAATTGAAAAATATGAACTCATTTAAAGGCGTTAAGGATGCCCTGGTTTTCGAAGTTAGCCGCCAGACTGAGCTACTCCAGAGTAATCAAGCAATGGTCCAGGAAACCCGACTCTGGGATGCTGATGGAGGCCGGACAATAGTCATGCGCAGTAAAGAAGGGGCAAAAGACTACAGGTATTTTCCTGATCCTGACCTGGCTGTTTTTATTATCGATCAGCCGATGATTGCCAAGATAAAATCCGCTTTACCGGAGTTGCCTCAGGAAAAGTTACGCCGTTTTGTACGCGATTATTCATTAACCGAATATGACGCCGGAATCCTGGTAAGTTCTAAAGGCGACGCTGAGTTTTCAGAAGCTTGTATTCAAAAGTACCAGGGCCACGATAAAAAAATTATGGTTAACTGGCTGATCGGCCCTTTGCTATCTGAAGCCAACTCCAGAAAAGTAAAATTACATGAACTAAAACTTGATAAGAATGAATTGTTAAGTTTAATCGGGCTTGTAGAAAAACAGGAAATTTCTTTGCTTTCGGCGAAGAGCGTATTAACTCAAGCGATCGATACACAAAAACCTGTGCAGGTGCTGATTAAAGAAGGGAATCTTTCTCAGATATCTAATACTGACTTGCTCCAGCAGATTATCGAAACAGTCATTGCTGAAAATACCAAATCAGTTGATGACTTTAAAGCCGGCAAGACAAATGCACTTATGTTTTTGGTCGGCCAGGTGATGAAAAAGAGTGCCGGCAAGGCTAATCCTAAAATAGTCAGTGACCTGATAAATCGGAGGCTATCCTGATGCGGAAAAATATATTGGCCGGTTGTTTGATCATAGCTCTATTGTTTATCGGTACTAGTTTGAGTTTTTCTGACAATAAAGAGAAAAATAATGACCAGCTGTATAAGCAGGTCGAGTTGTTTTCAGATACAATGGCAATTATCCAAAAAGAGTATGTTGAAGAAACAAAACCTAAAGATTTAATTTACGGATCTTTAAAAGGAATGCTGGCTTCGCTTGACCCGCATAGCCAATTTATGGATCCGGATACTTATAGCGAATTAAAGGTAGATACCGAAGGAAAGTTCGGGGGTTTAGGTATTGAAATTACGATTAAAGACGGACTGCTGACGATAATTACTCCTATTGATGATACCCCGGCTTGGAAGGCAGGAATAAAAGCCGGCGATCGGATTGTGAAAATTGGCGGAGTCTTAACCCGTGAGATCACCTTGTCTGATGCAGTTAAAAAGATGCGCGGTAAAACCGGCGAGAAGGTTGAGCTTGTGATATTCAGGGAATCTGAAAATAAACTTTTAGATTTTAAAATTACCCGGGATATTATAAAAATTAACTCTATAAAACAGGCGCGTATTTTAGAAGACAAAATCGGCTATATCCGCATTACTGAATTTCGCGAAAAAACTCTGCAGGAGTTTAACCGTGCCTTATCCGGCTTGTCTAAGCAGGGCTTAAGCGCTTTAATTATAGATTTACGTAATAATCCCGGAGGGCTATTGGATGCTGCGGTTAAGATCGCCGGGAAGTTTGTTCAGCCTAATAAAATGATCGCTTATACTAAAGGCAGGCATAAAGAGGAGGACCTTGAGTTTCTTTCTGATGCTAGAGGCGGGATTTTAGAGTTGCCGTTGGTAATTTTAATCAATGAGGGTTCGGCTTCCGGAAGCGAAATCGTTGCCGGAGCGCTTCAGGACTATAAACGCGCCATACTCATCGGAACTAAATCTTTTGGAAAAGGCTCTGTGCAAACGGTTATTCCTTTAGGTGATGGCTCAGCGCTGCGGTTGACTACCAGCCGTTATTATACTCCTTCCGGCAAGATCATCCACGGTAAAGGGGTTACCCCGGATATTGTGGTTGAGGAAAATAAAAAGAACGTAGCTAAAGTTGAGGAAAAAGAAAAAAGCGCCGAGGAGATATTTGATAAGCTTGAAAATAACCCACCTGTAAACAAGCCTGCGGAAAATGATTTTAACTATAAAGAGGATGCGCAGCTGATGCGTGCGCTGGATGCTTTAAAAGCCATAGTTATCTATAAGCATCCAGGTTAAAGAATTTTATGAAAATCCGGGATTTAACAAAAAATAAACCTTTAATTGTTATTTTTTCAATCTTAGTTTTACTTTTATTTGTTGCGCTTATTTTAACCCCGGTTCATAAACGAGCGCCTGAAAAAAAGAGAATCCCGGTGGTAAAGGGCAGGATTGCCATTGTCATTGATGATTGGGGATATAGTTTAAATAATCTGGCAATTATAAAAGAAATTAAGGTGCCTCTGACATGTGCGATCTTACCGAACTTAAAAAATTCAAAGGCTGTTGCCCGGCAATTAAATAAGCTCGGTTTTGAGATAATCCTGCACCTGCCGATGGAGCCCAAGGAAAAAATTAATTTAGAAAAAAATACGATTACCTCAGGCATGAATGAGGAGCAGATCCGCAATATTTTAAATGCTGATTTGAACGCAGTTATTTTCGCCAAAGGAATAAATAACCACATGGGGTCGCGCATTACTGAAGACAGCCAGATAAGCTCGGTGATTATGTCCGAAGCAAAAAAACATAAGCTATATTTTTTAGATAGCTTTGTAACTGCAAAATCAATCTGCCGCCAAATTGCCGGCAAAATAAATATAAAATTTGCTAAACGGGATATATTTCTGGATAACCAGAATGATCTGGTATATATTAAGGAGCAGCTGAAGAAAGTGAAAAATTTAGCCGCCATGCGAGGAAGCGCGATTGCTATCGGCCATGACCGTAAGAATACCCTGACGGTATTAAAAGAAATGCTTCCGCAGTTAGAAAGCGAAGGTTATAAATTTGTCTTTGTTTCGGAGCTGGTTAAATGATTGTCCTAGGCATTGAGAGCTCTTGCGATGAGACTTCTGTTGCTGTAGTTAAAGATGGCAGAAAGATTTTGTCTTGCGTGGTTGCCAGCAGCCTGAAGCTGCATAGCAAGCACGGTGGAGTGATCCCGGAAATCGCTTCGCGCCTGCAATTAGAAAGTATAACCGGTGTTTTTTCTCAGGCCATAAAAATAGCCCGGATAAAACTTGCACAGATCGATTTAGTTTCAGTAACCAACGGGCCGGGATTACCGGGATCATTATTGGTGGGGGTATCATTTGCCAAAGCGCTGGCATTAAGTTTAGATAAACCGCTGCTGGGTATCAACCATATTCACAGCCATATTTATGCCAATCTGCTTTGTCATACAAATATTAAACTGCCTTGCGTGGCTTTAGTTGTTTCCGGAGGCCATACTACTCTTTTTTATATAAAAGATTTTTCTAAAATTAAAATTCTGGGCCAAACACAAGATGATGCCTGTGGAGAGGCATTTGATAAAGTGGCCAAGCTTATGAATATGGGTTACCCCGGAGGCCCGTTGATTGAAAAATTTGCCAAAGGAGCAGATAAACACAAAATAAAGTTTGCCTGCTGCGGAACTACTGATGAATTTGGTTTTAGTTTTAGCGGTATAAAAACAGCTGTTTTATATTATTTAAAGGACAATAAACTCACGATTAAATTAAAAGCGGATTTAGCCGCCTCTTTTCAAGAGAGCGTAATTAGGGCGTTGGTAAAAAAATCTTTACCTGCTTGCAAGCGTTATCGTGTTAAGAATCTTTTACTCGGAGGTGGGGTAATCGCAAATACTGCTTTGCGCCAACGATTTAGCGAGAGCGCAAAAATTAACGGAATTAAATGCTTCTTCCCCGAGATTAAGTTATGTATGGATAATGCGGCGATGGTTGCCGGGCTGGCAGGCTATCTTTATAAACAAGGAGCAAGAAGCAATCTTAATTTAAATCTTGAATTTAACTAAGGAGGAGCTCATATGCCAACAGATTTTGAAATGATTGTACGCCTATTATTAACTTTATTTCTCAGCGGTTTAATCGGCCTTGAGCGCCAGGTTCATCGCAGGGATGCCGGCTTACGTACGCACATATTAGTCGCCCTGGGATCTTGTCTTATCATGTTGACATCTTTATATGTTTTTGATATATATAAAGATAGGGTTTCTTTGGATCCGGCCAGAATTGCTGCCGGAGTAATTACCGGTATCGGTTTTCTTGGCGCCGGTACGATTATCCGTGAGCCTGAGAGAGTTAGAGGGTTGACTACCGCTGCCAGTTTATGGGTTGTTGCCGGGATCGGATTAGCTGTCGGAATCGGTTTTAATAAGGTAGCCGTATACACTACGGTTCTGGTTTTAATTGTTCTACATTTTTTACGTTTCGCAGAAGGATCACTTGCAAAAGGAGGGAAACATGGCGTTTAAGAATAAAGTGGATGAAAAGATTCTTGATGTTGATGCCGCAATGCAGGGGAGTTTAAGTTTTAAAGATCCGGTTAATTTGCGGATTAACGGGAAATTTGAAGGCAACCTGGATACCCGCGGAAATCTTACTATCGGCTCCACTGCTGTAATCAACGCGGACATTGTCGGAGATAATATTATTATTGGTGGAAAAGTTAAGGGGAAAATTACCGCCCGTGAGCGCCTTACTTTACTGCCGCAGGCGATAGTTGAAGGTTATCTCTATCCGGCAAGGCTTAATGTTGCCGAAGGCGCTGTTTTTGAAGGACACTGTACAATGCTGCATGATTTTCTTAATCCTGAACAGCTGGCAAAATATCTGGAAGTTGAATTAAGCTCGATTATGGAATGGGCTAATTCAGGTAAGGTGCCGGGGAGCAAAGAAGATAATGCCTGGAAATTTGAACGTAAAGCAATAGATAACTGGGTTGCATCTGGAAAAATCGGGAAATAATTAAACTATGAGCGAAGAAAAATTACTTACTGTCAGGGAAGTTTCGGTTATTTTGGGTGTTTCCGAAAAAGATGTTCTGGATCTTGCGGAAAATGGAACGATTCCCGGATATAAGATCGGCGGCTTGTATCTAAGATTTAAAAAAGAACAGGTTGATCAGTATTTTAAAGCACGCCACCATCTTCATCCTGAAACTATCAAAGATGAACCGGTTGGAGTAAAAAGCAGATTTAAGGATTTTCTTTATTTCAATGATTTTTATATTTTTTCTACAATCCTTATTGTTCTTTTGGTATATCTTGTCTATCGAGGTTTATAATTAAATGTCTGTCAAGAAAGGTTTTTATGATCTGGGATTTGCTAAAGTTGACATCGATAGAAAAAAGCGCAAGGGATTTGCCGAGGTTATTTTTTGTCCGGGGAAAGGCCGTCAGCATTTAAGAGAAATCGTTAAAAAATTAATTAAAGCCAGAGAAGACCTGTTGTTAACCAAACTGGATAAAGTAACATTTTCTTTTTTAAAGAAAACAATCCCTGCTTTAAAATATAATCCCCTTGCAAAAATCGGTTATCTCTTAGCAAAACCTAAAAAACTTTCAAAAGGCACAGTTTTAGTAGTTTCTGCCGGCACAAGCGATATACCGATCGCTGAAGAAGCGGTACTTACTCTGCAGGTTATGGGTAACCGCGTTGAAAGATTATATGATGTCGGGGTAGCAGGCGTACACCGGCTGATGAGTAATATTGAGAAATTGAAGGCGGCGCAAGTTATTATTGTGGTGGCGGGCATGGAAGGGGCCTTGCCCAGCTTAGTCAGCGGATTAGTTAAGGCTCCGATTGTGGCGGTGCCGACTAGCTGCGGATATGGTTCCAGTTTTTCCGGATTAGCTGCGCTTTTAACTATGTTGAACGGATGCTCGCCAGGAGTAACGGTGGTAAATATTGATAATGGGTTTGGAGCAGGGTATTTTGCAAGCTTAATTAACAGGGGATAACTATGGCTTTATCCGGATTAGATATCTATAAATTATTACCAAAAACAAATTGTCGTGAGTGCGGCTTGGCTACTTGCCTTGCTTTTGCCATGCAGCTGGCCAAAAAAGCAGTGGCAATTGAAAAGTGCCCTTTTATCTCTGCAGAATCTAAGATGATTTTAGAAACTCAAGCTTTGCCGCCGATTAAACCGGTTGTTTTAGGCAATGAAAATTTAAAGTTTGAAATTGGTAATGAAACGGTAATGTTCAGGCATGAAGAAAAGTTTCGAAATCCCACTGGAATCGGTTTTATTATCGATGATTCCTTAAGCGATTCGCAGATAAAGGAAAGGCTTGATAAAATTAATGAGTTAAAATTTGAGCGTGTTGGACAATTGCTTGAAGTTAACTTGGTGTCGTTGAAACAGAATAAAGATGCCAAAAGGTATCTGGAAGCAGTAAAGTTAGTTTTAAATAGCACGGTCTTGCCGGTAATACTAATGAGCGATGATTTAGACGCTTTAAAGCAGGCAGCAGAAATCGCCAAGGAACGTAAGCCGCTGTTATATTGTGCGACTAAGGATAACTTTACGCAGATTGGCGCTATTGCTAAAGAATTTCAACTGCCATTGGTTGTTAAGGCGGAAGACTTTGATAGTTTGACTAAACTAACTAAAGAGCTTAGTAGCATTGGAGTGAGCAATTTAATCTTGGATACGGGAATTAAATCTGCAACCGAAAAGATCTGGGACCTAACGCAATCACGCAGGCAGGCGCTAAGAAAATTAAACCGGGCATTGGGATATCCGTGTTTGACGATCGTAGACAAAGAAGATCCTTACGAAGAAGCAATGGAGGCAGCTGCTTATATTGCTAAATATTCAGCGGTTGTTTTAATCAAAGGGATTCAAGCCTGGGAAATCCTTTCCATTTTGACTTTGAGGCAGAATATTTATACCGATCCTCAAAAGCCTTTGCAAATTGAATCCAAACTTTATCCAATAGGATCAGTTAATCAAAGCTCTCCGGTTTTAATCACAACCAACTTTTCTTTAAGCTATTTCACTGTTTTAGGAGAAGTTGAGGCCAGCAAAGTTCCTTCCTATATCCTGAGCGTAGATACACAAGGCATGTCGGTATTGACTGCCTGGGCTGCGGAGAAATTTAACGCTGAATGTATTACTAAATCGCTGGATGAACATGGCGTGAAAAATACAATAAACCATAAAAATTTAATTATTCCCGGATATGTTGCGGTAATCAGCGGCGATTTGGCAGAACAATCAGGATTTGAGATAATCGTCGGGCCTAAAGAGGCTGCGGGAATCCCTGCATTTTTAAAAAATCTTAACTAAATATGCTCAAATTCAAAGTTACATTCTTGCCGGATAATATAACTGTTTCCGTTGAGAAGGATGCCACTATTCTTCGAGCGGCGCTATCGGCCCAAATTTACATTAATGCTGCCTGCGGCGGCGACGGAATTTGCGGAAAATGTAAGGTCATTGTTAAAGGACAGGTAAGTAGCCAGCCAAATGGAATGATTACGCCTGAGGAGCGTAAAAATAACGTATACTTGGCTTGCCTTACGCATGTGCAAGGGGATTTAGAGGTAAAAATCTCGGATAGTTCACGCCTTAATTTTGACAAGCTTACACCTGAAGAATTAGAGGAGCGTTTAAGCGGCCTGGCAATTGAGACTGCCGAAGCAACAGGAAAAAATTTCGGCGTTTGTTTTGATATTGGCACAACCACGGTTTCAGGCCAGCTGATTGATTTAGATTCAAAGAAAATCTTAGGCACAAAAGCTACTTATAATCAACAGGCTGCTTTTGGCAGCGATGTCATTACGCGTATTGTTTATGCGGCTAAGCCTAGTGGCCTGCAACAATTACACGACTCTATTTCTGGTACAATAAACCAAATTATCAGCGATTTAGCAACGGAACATAAGGTTGCTCTTAATAATATTAATAGTATTGTTTGTGCGGGGAACACAACGATGATCCACTTACTTTTGAATACGGATCCCGCGCATATCCGCCGGATGCCGTATGTATCAAAAGCAAACTTTCCCCTAATTTTGCCTGCAGTCAAAGCAGATATTAATATTAAACCTAAAGGATTATTGAGTTGTGTTCCGGGAGTATCCGGCTATGTCGGAGGAGATGCTACCGCCGGAATCTTGTCTAGCGGATTATATCAAAATGAAAAGCTTTGTATATTAATCGATATTGGGACAAACGGAGAGATTGTTTTGGGCAATAAGGAATTTTTAGTTGCCTGTGCTGCATCTGCCGGGCCGGCTTTTGAAGGCAGTGGCGTAACGAGCGGGATGCGCGCCTCTAACGGAGCAATCCAGAACATACGTATCGACAAAAAAGATTTTAGAGTTAAATACTCTGTAATTCAGAATAAAAAACCGCGGGGTATCTGCGGATCAGGTTATATTGATCTTTTAAGTGAGATGTTGGATGCCGGGATCATTGATAAAAACGGCAGAATCAAAGCAGAAGGTAAGCGAATACGCAAAACAGATACCGGAAAAGAATTTATAGTTTGTTTTAAAGAAGAGACTGCAGCAGGGGCAGATATTGTAATTAACGAAGCCGACATTGAGAATCTTAAACGCTCTAAAGGCGCAATCTATTCAGCAACTTCGATTTTAGTAAAACACCTAGGATTAGAGTTTTCAGAAGTTGATAAATTTTATATTGCTGGAGGGTTCGGCACATATCTGGATATTGAAAAAGCAATCAGGATAGGGTTATTACCGGATCTTGATCGAACTAAATTTATTTTTATCGGTAACAGTTCTTTGGCCGGAGCCAGCCAGATACTCTTATCTAAAGAAGCAACGGAGATGGCGGGCGTCCTTGTCTCTAAAATTACTTATTTTGAATTATCGGTTGAATCCGGATATATGGAGGAATATAGCCAGGCTTTATTTTTTCCGCATACGGATTTGACGAAATTTCCAACGGTGAAATTTTAAATGGGTTATATCATTGCGATGGCCGGAAAAGGGGGCACGGGAAAGACTACGCTTGCCGCTTTAATTATCCGGTTGATTAAAGAGAAGAAATTGGGGTCTATTTTAGCCGTTGACGCGGACCCAAACAGTAATTTAGCTGAAGTGCTCGGGGTAGAGCCGGCAGGTAACATTGGCGAAATCCTTGATGATATTTGCTCTAATTCTGATAAGGTTCCGGCCGGCATGCCCAAAGAACGCTTTATTCAGCATCAAGTACAGTCGGCTATTCAGGAAGAGGAAGGCTTTGATATATTAACCATGGGCAAACCCGAGGGCCCGGGTTGTTATTGCTACGTAAATAATGTTTTGCGGGGGGTAATGATTAAATTGATTAAAGATTATGATTATATTATAATTGATAATGAAGCCGGTTTAGAGCATCTATCGCGCCGGACTACCCGTTCTGCAGACAGGCTTATCGTTGTCTCGGATGCTTCTAGCGTTGGCTTAAAATCAGCCAGCAGGATTATCGCTCTGGCAAAAGATTTAAAATTCGAAGTAAAAAAGAGCCTACTTTTAGTCAATCGACTTAATAAAAATATCGATAATCAAAAAATTAAAGAAACGGGTTTAGATTATCTGGGTCATTTACCGGCTGACCCGCAGATTGAAGCGCTAAGTTCAGCAGGCAGCTCGATTTTTAAATTAGATTCAAATGCGCAGTTATTTTTAGCGCTTAATTTATTAGGAGATAAAATATGGAAACGCAATTAGTGCTTGATAAATGGCCGGGTGTGATCTCAACTGTAGTTATCGGAGCAAAAAAAGAGGAAAGCGGATCCCGCAGTAATATAGTTACTATCGGCGGGCAAAGTAGCCTGCCTTTATTATTTAAAGAAGGGGCAATTCCCAATAAGCCGAGGGTTGCTTTTGAGGTCTGGGATATTGTTCCGCAAGATTGGCACAATGAACTTTTATCTGCTTATGGAGAAGAGATAAATGATCCTCTTGGCTGGGCGCAAAAATGCGTCAATGAATTTAAAGCTGAGATACTTTACGTTAGGATGCAGGGTGCACATCCTGATTTTGGCGATCGTTCGCCTGAAGATTCAGCTAAATTTATTTCTACGCTATTAGATAAAGTCAAAGTCCCTTTAATTATTACCGGAAGCGGGGATAATACTAAAGATAATTTAGTTATGCCTTTAGTGTCAGAGGCAGCTAAGAACGAACGTTGTATAATTGGCAGCGCCGTACAAGATAATTATAAAACCATTGTTGCCAGCGTATTGGCCGACGGCCACAGCATTATTGCCGAAAGCCCCATAGATATTAATATTGCCAAACAGCTTAATATATTAATTTCTGATATGGGTTTGCCTCTTGAGCGCATTGTTATGGACCCAACAATCGGTGCATTGGGTTATGGGCTTGAATATGCCTACTCGATTATGGAAAGGGCCAGGCTTGCGGCTTTATCCGGAGATAAAACTCTAGCTTCACCGTTTATCTGCTTCGTGGGACAAGAGGCATGGAGGGCCAAAGAAGCAAAAGGCAGCATTGAGCAGGGAATTATGTGGGAAACTATCACCGCTTCAAGCTTTATTCAATCGGGAGCGGATCTTTTAGTGATGCGCCACCCTAAAGCAATTGAGAAGGTAAGTAATTTTATTGAAACTTTATTCCGAGGATAGGCATGTTTATTATTGGCGAATGTATTAATGGCATGTCATTAAAAATTGCTTCGGCCATTAGCCAGCGTGATAAAAAAATAATCCAAAAATATGCGCTTGATCAGGTTAGCTGTGGTGCAGATGCACTTGATTTAAACTGCGGCCCGGCTTCACCTAAACCATTGGTTGATATGGCCTGGCTGGTTGAGACTGTCCAGGAGGTAACGGAAAAGCCGCTCTGCCTGGATTCTAGTAATCCCAAAGTAATTGAAGAGGGCCTAAAAGCTTCCCAGAATAAAACTATTATCAACTCTACGACAGCTGATCCGGAAAAATTAGATATTTTGGTCGCGCTGGCAAAGCAATATAAATCTAAACTAATCGGAATCGCTATTAACGCAAAGGGTATCCCGCAAAATATTGATCAGCGCGTAGAATTAGCGGCAACAATTGTTGCCTATTGCCAACAAAATAAATTTCCCGTTGAGGATCTTTATCTGGATCCGATAGTTTTACCGATTAATGTGGCCCAGGCACAGATGAAGGATATTTTAAGCGCCATTTTCGAATTTAAATCTATATCCCAACCAAGCCCGAAAACTATTATCGGTTTAAGTAATATTTCTCAAGGTTCTTCTGTGCGCAGTTTAATTAACCGTACATTTTTGACAATGGCAGTTGCAAACGGCTTGGATTCAGCCATACTTAATTCTAAAGACAAGGCATTAATGGATACGCTGATTACCGCTGAGCTGATCTTGAATAAAAATATTTTCTGCGATTCATATCTGGAGGCTTATCGCAAGAAATGATCCGTTGGCTTAAAGACAAAGTTTTCAGGAATATTTTTAAATTACGGCCTTTTAATGAGAGCCTTAAGATCGCCGCCCTGGGCATCGGCTACCTTTTTGTATTCCATCGCAATATGCGGATAATTTTTTTACTGGGGATTTTAGCGTTTTTTCTAGGGATATATTTCAAATTAAGGGGAATTGAGGTTATTGCACTATCTATTACGATGACCTTTGTGTTTATGGCGGAGATTTTGAATACGGCAATCGAGATAATGATGGATATGTTTAAGCAGGAGTACAGCGTCAAGATAAAAATAATCAAGGATATTTCCGCCGCAGCCGTGTTGCTTGCCTCAATTAATGCGCTTGCCGTCGGATATGTGCTTTTTGTGCATAGACTGTTTAAATAAAGATTGAAGTCTTGTGTTTTACTAAATTTTGTGATAAATTCTTTAATTACGGCGGAGTAGCTCAGCCTGATAGAGCACGCGGCTCATACCCGCTTGGTCGGTGGTTTAAATCCACTCTCCGCCACCATCTATCTGTTAAGAAGTGGCGTCGTACTAGATAGTCCTGCGAAGCGATAAAGAAGTGGTATCGTACCCAGAGGATGCGTAAGCAGTTCCTTGATTCTTAGATTAACATATTAACCGTTAATATGGAGAGGTAGTTTACTTAGCCTTGTAAAATCATGGAAACTAGAAGAGATCTGAGAATACCTGTTGATTTGGAAGTTATCAGTGAGGTTGATAGGAAATTAAAACAACTTTTTACTTTATCGGTCGGTGACGTATTTAAAGCCAAGGCGTTTGATCTATCTAAGGGGGGTATGGGTATACTCTCTAAATATTTTCTTCCTCCCGGCAGTCATACCTTCCGGAAATTCTTTTGGCTAATTTATCGATGATCAGAGATGTGATGATGAATACTCCTGCCTCAGTCAGCACCGTTGCAAATGCTGCTCCCAGGTAAGAGAACCTACTGATAAAGATGAATATAAGCGGCAAGCCGACAAGTGCGGCAGTAACGTGGATTTTTGCGTATAAGTCCTGCTTTCCACAGACAAGTAAAAACTGCACCTTAAAATTATTGGCTCCTACAAAAAATACCGCACCAAGCAGCAATCTTAAAGTAAGTACCACTTCTTGGTAGACTGCTCCACAGGTAATTCGAATAATCAGGGGAGCAAGTAGATAGGCAATCGGCAGGCTAATTACAAAACCCAGGGTTATGCCATCCTGAATTCTAAACATTATCGCCACAGCCCGTTGCTTATTTTTGGCAAAAACATTGCTGATCCTGGGAAAGACCGCCCGGGTAAATGAATCCATGGGAAATGTTTGTATTACATTGGCGATGCGTTCGGCAATAGAGTAATAACCGGTAATTACGTTATTGGTTAAGAGGCCGACGGCAAAAATTCGGCTGGCAGTATAGGTGTTAATGGAAAGAATGGAGATAAAAATATCCCAACCTGTTTTTAGCTCCTGTTTTATTGTAACGTATTTTTGGACAATAAATGATATGCGGAATTTTTTAAAAGCAATATAGAGCCCAAGTATGCCGCTGATTATAGAGAAGAGTGAATTTAATAAAGGCACAAAAAGATAATCCGCCGGAGATTTAATAAACACAAAAATAGAGATCGTATAAGCTATGCCGCTAGCTACATTGACTGATGTAATATAGGCCATCTTTTCTTTTCCCTGGAAAAACCATATGGGGAATAAAGTGCTGCCGATTACTGTACCAAAGCTTAAAATATAAACCAGCCAATCGTTACTGAATTTAGGTACAAGATATACGATAGTGCAAAGGATTAAGAAGCTTATTCCGGCAAACATAAACTTCACTGTCATCACGGAAGAGAAAAACGCGCTGGTTTTTTCTTTATGTTCTCCGATAAGGGAGATTCTTTTTGTCGCCGATAAACTAAAGCCATAATCCGTTAAAATCATGAAATATTGCACAAAACTTTGGGCAAAGGCGATTAAGCCGAATTTGTCCATCCCGATTACTCGGATAAGATAAGGAATAACAACTAAGGGGAGAACATAGCTAATGCCCTGAAGAGTGGTAAGGGAAAGGAAATTACCAAGTACAATCTTATGTTCTTTATGGGTGATGATTCTTTTATGTTTCATTATTCATAATTTACACTTTTAAAATCACAAAGTCAACAATTTAAAAGAGGTTTTTCAGCATTTTTATGGTAAAATAATACGATGAATAAATTTAGGGAAACAATTAAAAAACATAATCTGGTTAGCAAGGGCGATAAAATTCTGGTTGGAGTTTCCGGGGGTCCGGATTCTTTGACCTTGTTGTTAGAGCTTTTCAGATTAAAGCCAGAATTAAAATTATCCCTCCATATTGCTCACATAGACCATGGTTTACGGGAAAGTTCCGGTTCGGATGCGCTTTTTGTAAAAAACTGGGCTAAAAAACTTGACCTGCCCCTAAGCATAAAGCGCTTAAATCCTAAACTTACTAAAATTAAAGGATCTCTTGAAGAATTGTGGCGCCAGTCTAGACAAGATTTTCTTATTAAAACTGCTCAATCCATTAAAGCCGATAAGGTGGCTTTAGGGCATAATCTCGACGATCAGGCAGAAACCGTGTTAATGCGCTTATTGCGCGGAACGGGTTTATCGGGATTATCCGGGATATCTTTGAAACGTAAAATCGGAGGAGTTACTTTTATCCGGCCTCTTTTAGAGACTAAGCGCGATGAAATCAATAAATTCTTAAAAAGAAATAAAATCAAACCGTGTATTGACTTGTCTAATAAAAATGAAATATTCTTTCGCAATAGAATTCGGCATAAGCTGATTCCGCTGTTGGAAAGTGAATATAACCCAAACATTATGGAGGTATTGGCTAATCTGGCCGAAAGCACATCTTATGACTATGAATATCTGGATTTAGCCGCCAAGAAAAGCTTGAGAGGGAATAGTCTGAAGTTTAAGATAGACAAGTTAATGAAGCTGCATCCGGCAATTTTACGCCTTAGAATTAGGCAGGCAATCGGACGCATTCAAGGAGACACGCGTAGAATAAGCTTTGTGCATATTAAAGAAATTGAGGACTTAATTTTTAACCGGCCGATAGGCTCAATTGTTGACCTGCCTAAAGGAATTTCGCTTCAGAAAACCCGTAGTTGCCTGCGATTTTTTAAGCGCTAAATCTATAAATCTATAATTCACTTGATTTTACGTCTATAAGCAAGTATAATAAACCCCTTAAAAACAATTTAACTTTGGAGAAATAAAATGACCTATCGCAAGAAAAATAATCTTAACAAAAATAACAAATTAAAACGTTTTCCTCTGGGTTGGCTGATATTTAGTTTCATGGTTGTTTATTTGATAATTGCCTCCAGTAATGTTCCTGTTACCGGAGCTCCCAAAGAAATCTCCTACAGTCAATTTTACCAGAATTTAAAAACTAGCCCTGATCGCATAAAACAGGTTACTAAAACGGAATCTATTTTACATGGTGAATATTCGGACGGTTCAAAGTTTTTTTTGAATATGCCCGAAAATGATCCGGAAATGCTTAACCTTATGCGTCAGAATTTAAAAAGTTTTGATGTAAAACCCGCGCGCACATTCTGGGTTACACTACTCTTTAATTTAGGCCCAATACTTTTATTTATCTTTTTCCTATGGTGGATGAATTCCCGCGGGGAACAATTAGGTAGTAAAATTATGACTTTCGGAAAAGTAAAATCAAAGATCCAGAGCAATAATGAAAAGGCCACTTTTGAAGATGTTGCCGGAGTGGATGAAGCAAAAGAAGAATTAAAAGAAGTAATTGAATTTCTTAAAGACCCTAAAAAATTCCAAAAGCTCGGCGGTAAAATTCCTAAAGGCGTGCTTCTAGTCGGCCCCCCGGGATGCGGCAAAACTTTAATTGCTCGGGCGGTTGCTGGAGAAGCAGGTGTACCTTTTTTTAGTATATCAGGATCTGGTTTTGTGGAGATGTTCGTCGGAGTGGGCGCCAGCCGGGTAAGAGACCTATTTGACCAGGGACGTAAAGCCGGTGTTGTTTCCGGAAAGGGAGCGATAATTTTTATTGATGAAATTGATGCTGTAGGCCGATTGCGTTTCTCGGGCATCGGCGGAGGCAATGATGAGCGCGAACAGACTTTAAATCAATTACTTGTTGAAATGGATGGGTTCGACACCCAACAGGGGTTAATCCTGATTGCCGCTACAAACCGGCCCGATACTTTAGATCCGGCGCTTATGCGCCCAGGAAGATTTGACCGTACAATTATTGTCAACCTTCCGGATATTAAAGGTCGTGAAGAGATCTTAAGGGTGCATACCCGTAAAATTAAACTTGCACCATCGGTTAATTTAAAATCCGTAGCCAGCCAGACTCCGGGTTTTTCCGGAGCGGATTTAGCCAATCTCTGTAATGAAGCTGCATTAATGGCGGCACGTAATAGCAAAGAAGCAGTGGAAGAGATCGATCTGGATAAATCAGTGGAAAGAGTATTGATGGGGCCGGAAAAAAAGAGCCATATCATGTCGAAAAAAGAAAAGGAGATTACCTCTTTACATGAGTCAGGGCACGCTCTACTTTCTTTATTGTTGCCTGAAGTTAACCCGTTAAAGAAAGTTTCAATTATCCCTAGAGGACTTGCCGGTGGGTATACTTTTACCCCTCCATTAGAGGATAGGCACTACTGGACTAAAACAGAATTAATTGCTGAAATTACAATGATGCTTGGAGGCCGGGCTTCGGAAGAGCTAAATTTAAGCGAAGTTACCACAGGAGCTCAGAATGATTTAGAAGTAGCTTCAAATATGGCCAGGCGCATGGTTACTCATTTTGGGATGTCTGAGCGGTTAGGAAATTTAACTTTAGGAAGAAGGGAAGGATTAGTATTTTTGGGCCGCGATATTATGGATGAAAAAAATTATAGCGATCAAACTGCACATATTATTGATGAGGAAATTAAAAAAATAATAGATAATGCGTACGCCAGAGCAATAGAGCTTTTAAAAAATAACCTGGAGAAGCTCAAGCTTCTTTCAAGCTCATTGCTGGAAAAAGAAGTTTTAAGCGGTGAAGAGGTTAAGAAAATACTGGGTATTGAAAAAAGTGACCTGGTATAGAGATGCGTATCTTCCCTTTTAGCTCTAGAATTGAAGTTGAGAAAATGATGCATGATATCGGGGTTGACCCCTGCGGGGTCAAGATCATGCTGCCGAAGGCCCAGACTTTTTTAATCCTCCTAAATACCGTAAATAGTATTACCGCTAATATACTCAAACAGGAAATGCTTGCTATAGGTGCGGAGTCGGCAATTACCCGGGGAGCCCTAACCGGAAAAAGCAAAAAAACCGATGTTTTGATGATTGCCTCGCTTAGCCAATATAGGAGGCTTTTGCAAAAAATCAGGCTCCAGCCTTTCGGGCTTAATAACCTCAGCCAAGAACTAGATAAAAATATTAAAAATTATACTAAGCATAATTTTACTTTATCTTTAAGAAGTTCTTTTTTAAATTTGAGTAATCAGGCCCGGATTATGGGCATTATTAACCTAACCCCTGATTCATTCAGCGGTGACGGCTTATATAAAAATTGCGCGGCAAATTATCTTGATTTAGCATTAAAGAAAGCTAAAAAAATGGTTAGCGATGGCGCAAGCATCATTGATCTTGGAGGCCAATCCAGCCGGCCGGGGGCAAAACCTGTCAGCGCCAAAGAAGAACTTACCCGTATTCTGCCTGTGGTAAAATTATTAGCAAAAAAAATAAAAACGCCGCTTTCTATTGATACCGATAAACCGATAGTAGCTCAAGCCTGTCTTGATTCAGGCGCGCAAATAATCAACGATATCTCAGGTTTAAGGCATAAGAACATGATTAAGGTTGCTGTCCGTTATAAAGCCGCTGTCGTAATCATGCATATGCAAGGCGTGCCTCTAAGCATGCAGAAAATAGTTACCTACCGTTATTTAATCGATGAGATCGCTCTTTATCTAAAAAAAGCAATTAATTCTGCTGAAGGTGGTGGAATTAACCCGGATAAAATTATCGTTGATCCCGGAATCGGGTTTGGTAAAAATGTCGAGCATAACCTTGAAATTATAAATAGACTGGCAGATTTTAAGATTTTAGGTAAGCCCATTCTTATCGGCACATCCCGGAAATCATTTATCGGTAAGATTTTAGGAGCTGATGTTGGAAACCGCTCTAGCGGCTCTCTGGCTACCTGCGTAATTGCAGCGAAAAACGGTGCTAATATACTACGCGTACACGACGTTAAAGAAACCAGTCAAGCCTTAAAAATAGTCAATGCAATAAGGAAAAATAAGCTTTAATCTAGCTATGCCTAAATTAGGAGTAAATATCGACCATGTAGCAACTTTACGGCAGGCCCGCAAAGGAGTTCTTCCTGATCCTGTTTATGCTGCATATCTATGCGAAAAAGCAGGCGCTGATAGCATCGTAGCTCATTTAAGGGAGGATCGCCGTCATATTCAGGATCAAGACATCCTGCTGCTGCGTAAGAATATTAAGACTAAGCTCAACCTGGAGATGTCCATTGCTTTGGAGATCGTAAAAATTGCCTGTAGGATTAAGCCGTATCAGGCAACACTTGTTCCTGAAAAAAGAAAAGAGTTAACGACAGAAGGCGGTTTAGATGTTGCCGCCAATTTAAAAAAGGTTGCTGCGGTTATAAAAAAATTAGAAAAAAAGGGCATTCGCGTAAGTTTGTTTATTGACCCCGAAAAAAAACAGATTGACGCTTCCAGAAAAGCCGGAGCTAAAATTATTGAACTACATACTGGCCGCTACGCCGAGGCAAAAAATAATCAAGAAAAAAATAAGTTTCTTAAGCAGATAGAATCTGCGGTTAGTTACGCAAGAAGCGGGAAGCTTACGGTTAATGCCGGACACGGTATTGATTATGCTAATGCTAAAGATGTTGCGGCAATTGGAGGAATAGAAGAACTTAATATCGGATATTCTATTATTTGCAAATCTCTTTATGTAGGCTTATTCAAAGCAGTCAAGGAGATGAAGGAGTTAATAAGATAATGATCATCGGCACAGGGATGGATATCACCGAGGTGCGCAGGATCAAGCAGGCGCATGAAAAATGGGGCGAAGATTTTCTGCAGAGAGTTTTTACAAAAAACGAAATAAAAAATGCTAAAACCAAGACCTCTTTTTACCAGCACTTAGCCGGAAGATTTGCCGCAAAAGAGGCAGTGTTTAAGGCAGCCGGGGATAAGAATATTTCTTGGCAGGATCTTCAAATACATAATGATGCCGAAGGCAAACCGATCTGTTTATTTCTGAATGGTAAAGGAAAAAATATCTGCGTGCATATTTCAATCTCACATGTTAAAACCTATGCAGTTGCCAACGCAATTATTACGAAGAAAAGCTAATTCTCATAAAGGGGATTACGGGCATATCTTAATATTAGCCGGCTCAAGCAGATTTTCCGGAGCCGCTTTACTTTGTGCTGAAGCTGCCTTACGTGCAGGAGCAGGGTTGATAACTTTGGGTATCCCTAAAAGTATTAATCTGGCGGTAATCAAAAATAAGCCTAAGGAGGTAATGAGCTTGCCCTTACCGGAAACAAAAGAAGGGTCATTAAGCCTCAGAGCTTTTAGCAGAATCGGCGTTTTTCTTAAGAAGGTTGATGTTTTAATAATCGGCCCGGGCCTGGGCACAGATAAAACGACGAGTGCATTGGTAAGGAAAATTATTAAAAAGATTAATTTACCTGCTGTGATCGACGCCGATGCTTTAAACGCGCTCAGTAATCACTTAGAGATACTTAGAAACCATAAAGGCCGACTTATTCTGACTCCGCATCAAATGGAGATGTCTAAGCTTTTTAAAGTTGATCTTAATCTTATAAAGAAAAACAGGAAATTGGTTGCTAAAAAGTACGCAAAATATTATAATAGTACGATTATACTTAAAGGACATCATACTGTTGTAACTGACGGCAATAGTCAGTGTTATATAAATAAAACCGGTAATCCGGGGATGGCAACCGCAGGAAGCGGCGATGTCTTAAGCGGTATTGCCGGAGCATTCCTAGCTCAGGGGTTGGATATTTTTCCTGCGGCAAAATATGCGACATATATTCATGGCTTAGCCGGTGATATTGCAGCAGGCGATAAAACACAGATGGGATTAATTGCTTCGGATATTATTGATGAAATTCCTGCGGCAATAAAAAAGAGTACCTAAATGGCTATTACAAAACAAAAAGGTGATATTGCTGAAGCATTTGTTACTTATCTACTTAAACAAAATGGTTTTAATGTTCTTATCCCGTGGGGAGAAGATAACCGATACGATCTTGTTACAGAGAAAAATGGAGTATTTAAGCGTGTTCAAGTTAAATATGCAACGCCGAAAGATGGCATAGTAGAGGTGAGAGCAAGAAGCTGCAATAATCACAGTATCATACATTACTCACCGAAAAATATAGATATTATTGCTGTATATTCTTCCGAGCAGCATAAGGTATATTTTGTTCCTTTCAGCCTGATTAGGAATAAAAGTACATGTAATTTACGGTTAAAGCCAGCTAAGAATAAACAAATCAAGTTTGTAACTGAAGCAGCCAAATATGAATCAAGATTTGACTTACTTGAGAAGTAAATCTGCTGGCGTGGCGCAATGGTAGCGCAATGGTTTTGTAAACCATGGGTTGAAGGTTCGATTCCTTTCGCCAGCTAATTTAAAGGATTTTAAATTGAATTATAATAATTTACATTTTAACATTTTGATATGGGCAGGTACCCAAGTGGCCAAAGGGGGCAGACTGTGTAAACGCAGCGTCTTGTCGAAAGGCGAGATGGAAAAGTAGGTGAATTCAGGGGAGCCCTAAGTAGCCCTTAGGGGAATCCTGAGCCAAGCCCGCTAAATGATTTTTGCGGGAAGGTGCAGAGACTAAGCGCCTACCACCTAAAGTGAAAACTATGGTGATGAGATAGTCCAAGCTTCGAGGTAACTCGGAGGCCCTTGAAATCTGCTGCACCTGTGCTTCAGAGGTTCGAATCCTCTCCTGCCCATTAAATTGTACGATTGAGAGTTCGCGCGGGATACTCCCGCAAAATTCTCCGATAGGTATGCGCCTGTAGCGCTAATTGCTCGGGTGTGCGTGCGTACGCGGGAGTAGTTCAGTGGTAGAACAATAGCCTTCCAAGCTATATATGGGGGTTCGATTCCCCTCTCCCGCTTAAATTGAATTTAAATTAAGAATATGGCTACCGAAAAAAATGACATCTTATCAAAGTTAATTGAGAACGCCGCAGTAATGGTGCTTTATTTAAACCATTTCGGTAATATTCTTTTGTGTAATAAGAAATCCGAAAGCGTGCTAGGACTTAATCAATCTGAGGTTATCGGAAAACATTGGATGGGGGTATTGTTTGGAAATATGAATAAGATTATAAATAAAAATATGTTTAAGGCGGTTGTCGATGAGGCGATGACCTATAAAAGAGAGAAGAATTTTGCCTGCCTGATTAACCAGCGGTTAATTTCGTGGACGATTAATCCGGTGTTAGATAAAAATAATCAGGTTGAAGCGGTCGCGCTTTTTGGCCAGGATATTACGGAGATCAACGAGCGTGAATCATCGATAAAGAATATTGACACCTCTTTAAAAGATATCTTCTCAAGTATAAAGGAGTACGCACTATACGTAATTAATTTAGAGGGCAATATAACTTATCTGGGGATGGGTTTGGAGATCATGCTCGGCTGGAACAAAAAGGACCTAATTTTTAAAAATGCCGGCATACTGCATAATGCTTCTGCTGAATACCCTGATCTGGAATTTATCCTTAAACAAGTACATTTATTCGGAAGGTATGAAACAGAAGCAGAGCTGATTACTAAAACTAAAGAAGTCCTTCCGGTTATATTAACCGTAAATCAATTTTTAGATGGGGAGGGCAAACTTACCGGTTACATATTTATGGCTAAGGACATAACGGAAAGAAGGAAATTGGAATACCAGATTTTTCAATCTGAAAAATTAGCGGCTTTGGGCCAGCTTTCAGCCGGTATGGCCCATGAAATCAATAATCCGCTGTTTGTCATTTCCGGAAGATTAGAGATGCTCAAAGACGAGAGCTTCAATCAAAAGGTCAAAGACAATCTTGCTTTAATTGCCAATCAAACGGATCGTATTCGTGAGCTGGTGGATCGAATTTTAAAATTTTCCCGTAAATCAACCCCGGCGCAGGAAATGATTGATGTTAATAAGGCTATTGAAGCGGTCCTGTCGTTGATTCGTTATAATAAATTACCTAGCTCCAGAATCGAGATAAAACAAATTCGCGCAAATAATTTACCGAAAATAAAGGGTGATCTGCATCAATTACAGGAGGTTTTCCTTAATATTCTTACCAACGCTTATCAATCTATGCCCGAGGGAGGAGTAATTAAAATAATTACCAGTAATTTTCAGGATTCTTGCGTGCAGATCCAGATAATTGATTCTGGCGTCGGTATTCCTGAGCATCACCTTAAGAATATCTTCATGCCTTTTTTCTCGACAAAAAATGACGGAATAGGCCTAGGACTATCGATCTGCCATAATATTATTAAAAATCATAACGGTTCTATTGATTTAGTTAGTCAAGTTAATCAGGGAACTACTTTTACTATAAAATTACCTTTTATTTAGAGGAGGAACAATTATGCTTTATAAAATTTTAGTTGTAGATGATGAGGCTCCAGTAAGAGACCTGTTCGATGAATTGTTTAGAAAAGAAGATTGTGAGCCGGTGTCTTGTGCCACTGGAGAAGAGGCTCTAAAGATCCTTAAAAAGGAACCCTTTGATGTCGTATTGTTAGATATTAAGCTTCCCGGAATGAGCGGGCTAGAGGTATTAAAGAACATCAGAGAATTCGATAAAAATCTACCTGTCGTAATGATCACCGGTTTTGGATTCGATGAAGATTTAATCGCTAAAACCAAGCAATTCGGTTGTTCTGGATATATCGGTAAAAATATGCCTGTGGCCCAGATCATCACTACCTTTAAACAATTTGTAAAAAAAGCAATGGAAAAGAGCAAAACCCCGTGAGCGAAGAATTCTTAAAACCGGTTTTTATCGATGCTTTTGACTTAGATGATGCCTGGTTTCAGGCCTTATCGGCAATATTAGACAAAGGCCATGTCTATACAATTACCCGCGGAAGCTACGAGGGCCAGAAACGTTTGGAATTCGACTTTGTCTCAATAAGAGTGCGTAAGCCTGCGCATCAGATAATCCCGATTATCCCTGAAGGCATGAATATACCTGCGCCGACAGATATGGATTATATTCGGGGGTATCTAAGTTACCTGCTTACCGGTGCAAAAACCGAAACTGAAGATTATACCTACGGAGAAAGATTAGTTGACCCGAAGGTTAAAATTAAAAAAAATGAAAATGGGAAAGAGTTACTTTGTGATTTGGCGTTAAATGTTAATCAGATCGAAGAAGTAATTAAGATGTACAAAGAAAAGGGCCCGGGTACAAATCAGGCGATAATGGAGATTGGCATGCCTTCGGATATAAAGTTAATTGATCCTCCTTGTCTAAGGTTAATCGATACAAGAGTCCGTTATGGTAAACTACACTTCATACTTTATTTCCGTTCCTGGGATCTTTGGGGCGGATTTCCTTCTAATCTCGGAGGCTTACAGCTGGTAAAACAATATATGGCTGAAGAAATAGGCGTAGAAGACGGAGAAATTATCGCTGTAAGTAAGGGGCTACATCTTTACGATTATGTTTGGGATTTAGCCAAGCTCAGAACAAATAAAGTTAAGGATTTAAAATAAACCATGGATAAAATGCGTATCGGAGTATTAGGCGACGGAGGATGGGGGACAACATTAGCTATCCTGCTTTCTAAAAAAGGATACCGGGTGAGCCTCTGGGGAGCCTTTAATAAATACACTAAACAAATTTCGCAAAGCCGCCGAAATCCGAAATTTTTACCGGGGATTAAGATACCCGCAGGAATTGAAATAACCTCCGATATTAAATCGGCGATTACCGATAAAGAGATCATTGTGCTGGCGATTCCTTCGCAATATACCCGATCGATATTAAAAAAAATAAAGCATGGCTTTTCTAAAAATACTATTTTTTTAAGTGTTAGTAAAGGCATTGAGATAAGTTCTTCTAAAAGGATCTCGGAAGTGATACATTCTGAACTTGGTCCGGTGAAGCTGGCGGTTTTAAGCGGTCCGACTATTGCTCAGGAAGTTGCCAAAGGGATTCCTACTACCGCAGTAGTGGCTTCTAGCAGTAAAAAAATTAGAAAAACTATACAATCAGTATTTAATACAGAAAGTTTCCGTGTTTATACAAACTCTGATATAATCGGGGTTGAGCTCGGAGGAAGCTTAAAGAATGTTATTGCGATTGCTTGCGGAGTCTCCGATGGATTAGGTTTCGGTACGAATACTAAAGCGGCAATATTAACCCGCGGGCTTACTGAGATATCCAGACTTGGCAAAGTTATGGGAGCAAAACCTGAGACATTCAGCGGAATCAGCGGATTAGGTGATCTAGTCACTACTTGTATCAGTAATCAAAGCCGCAATCGGATGGTTGGGGAATTAATCGGACGCGGTAAAAGCTTAAAAGAAATCTGCCGGCATATGCAGATGGTTGCCGAAGGGGTACCGACGACAAAATCCGCATATGCTTTAAGTATAAAATATAAAATAGAGATGCCTATTACTAGAGAGGTATATCGGCTGCTCTATAAAAATAAATCTCCTCGTCAGGCAGTTAAAGATTTGATGACGAGGAAAAGTAAAGAGGAATAAAAAAAATACCGTTTGTAACGGGGCGTGGCTCAGTTTGGTAGAGCGCTTGAATGGGGTTCAAGAGGTCACAGGTTCAAGTCCTGTCGCCCCGAT
>PCWB01000051.1:599-10672 GCA_002796135.1 Candidatus Omnitrophica bacterium CG11_big_fil_rev_8_21_14_0_20_41_12 | reverse complement strand
TTTCATTTGCCGCGCATTCAAGCAAAGAAGTCTGCCTGTACATAAAATTATCTAATACCGTGACTTTGTATCCGTTTCTCAGAAGCTCCGGAACAAGCACAGAACCAATATAGCCTGCTCCTCCGGTAACCAAAACATTTCCTTTTATAACTTGCATAATTATCCTTTCTTAATATTTAACATATTCACATCCTCCCGATCTATTTTAATTATGGCCACCGTCAAGCCGACTATATACCAAAACAAAACTACCATCTGCAGAGAATAAAAATGAGTATCAAAAAAAGCCTGCACTGAAAATGCTAAGATACCCGCCAAAAACCCTAAAGTTAAATAATTATTATGCTTGTTTAAATGGAAGATCCCGATTTTAAAAAAGCTGAATAGAACAAAAATAAAAGCGAATAAGCCCAATATACCCGTTTCAGCGGTTTTTTGAAGATAGGAATTATGGGGATATACGCCTCCATAGTCAAAACTTTTATAATTCTTGGCAACTACTGAATAGTTATTCAAACCGCAACCCGTCAAAGGATAATCTTTGATTATCCTAAGCGACTCTTTCCAGAGCTTAGCTCTTTGCAGATTCGAACCCCAGCTTATTTGCGGTATTGATTTTAAACGAGAATTTATACCTTGACTAAAATTAAATTTAGTTAAAACCTCATATTTAAACTGGGGGCTCAAAAGAAATGGTAAAAATAAAATCACTATCAATAAACAAGTTCCGGCAGTTAAGTATAAAATTTTAATTTTTAAAGGATATTTTTTAACAAAATAGAACGTCATAAATGATATCGAAATTAAAAATCCAAACCAGGCGCCACGCGAATAAGTCTTTAACAAATAAAAGGATTGGATAATAACCGCCAGCAATAGAAAAAATTTTATTTTCCGGAACGGGAATAAATTTAAAGCTATTATTCCCAAAAATACAGGGATAATTACAATCAGCCAACCGGCAAAACCGCTTGAGCTATCAAAAGAAGCGCTAAAACTATGATTAAGCATAGCGTATTTTCTTAAAAAATCAGTTTGGGTATAATATTGCACGGCAGCGTCACATATTATAAGCGCCGCTGAGGCAATTAAAGCGGTCAAAACAGAAAACAAGCGTTTTTTATTATTCACTACTTCCACCAGAATGAAATATAAAAGCAAAAATTTTAATTCTTTACCGAAGAGCCCCCTTAAAAATAAATCCTGTCTGGCGCTAGAAATTACCGATACGACATTAGCAAGAGTATATATTAATAGAGCCCTGTTTAATCCTGTCTTAGGCAGTAAGCCCCATAATGCCTCAGATCTGTATCCTAAGGCTCTCTTTAGTATCCATAAAACAATAGCCGTCCATGCAAAGCTTTCAGCTACGGCTTTTGAAAACGGCAAACAAAAGATTAGCAGGCACAAACAGGTAACTATTGCCCGGTTAAAATATAAAAAAATCTTCTCTTTATTCAACATGATTATTATTCGACAATCTCATTTATTTTACTGATGATTCTTTCCTTATCCATGGAATTAACACAATCTGCCAGTTGCTTTATTTGCTTCCTTAGAAAAACACTATCAAAAACTCCGGCTTGGCTAATATAGATCTTTTCTGCTTTAGTTGCTTTATCTTTTTCACTATTTAACAACGTTTCTTCGGAAAGCTTCTCCCCTGGACGCAGGCCAATAAATTCAATTTTTACATCTTCTCCGGGATTCAAGCCATAAAGAGTAATTAACTCTTTGGCCAGATCTAATATTTTAATCTGCTCCCCCATATCCAAAATAAATATCTCTCCTGCCTTACCGATAGCCCCAGCCTGCAAAACAAGCTGGCTTGCCTCATTAACGCTCATAAAATACCTTTTTACTTCCGGATGGGTTATGGTAACAGGCCCACCCCCCTCAATCTGCTTCTTAAACAGTGGAACCACGCTTCCATCGGAACCTAAAACATTACCGAACCTGACCGCCATAAATCTGGTCTTACTCATTTTAGCCTTGGCTTGTAAAATCATCTCCGCGATCCTTTTGGTAATGCCCATCACACTTGTCGGATTTACCGCCTTGTCTGTAGAAATGAAAATAAATCTTTCGGCTTTATAGTGATTGGCTGCATAGATAAGATTTCGAGTCCCGAAAACATTATTCTTTACCGCGGCTGCAGGGTTCTCCTCCATCAGCGGAACATGCTTATGGGCTGCCGCATGGAATATAACCTGAGGACGATAGAGCGAAAATACGTTCTTTAACAACCCCACGTCTTTTATATCTCCGATTATTGTCCTAAATTTAATCTGCGGATATTTTGTTAAAAATTCAATTCCTAAGAAATAAACATTATTTTCATTATGATCAAATAATAAAACCTCCTTAGGACTAAACCTCACTATTTGCCTGCAAAGTGCCGAACCGATTGATCCGCCGGCTCCGGTAACTAAAACCGTCTTGTTAAATAAGTAATCTTTGATTTCCTTCTCATTTATATTTACCGTCTCCCTACCCAAAAGGTCTTCAGCCTTAATCTCCCGGGGCTTAACCTCCAGCTCTCCATTTAATATCTTCTGTAAGCCCGGAACGATGCGGATCTTCGCAGAAGACGCCGGACAGCGTGAGATGATACTTCTAATCACCTCACCCTTAGCAGAGGGGATAGCAATAATAATCTCATCAATACCTTGTTTTTCAACAATCGAGACTAAATCATTACAAGTACCTAAAATATCCACACCTTGGATGCGCAGATTCTTTTTATGCCGGTCATCATCAATAAAGCCGATTACTTCTATATTAGCCTTAGGATTAATCCGTGCCTCTCTTAACACCATCACGCCGGCTTCTCCTGCCCCGATAATTATTACTCTTTTGCGTTTACTTCCTAAAGCCGGGCGGAATGTCTCCCTGAACAAACGAGTAGCCAGACGAATACCGGCGACCAAACAAAAACTTAAAATAAAATCTAGAACGAAAATTGAGCGCGGAAAACCCTCAAAATGATAGAAAAACCCCACTGCAGGAATAAAACACGCTATGGCTAAAATATGGGCTTTAATAATCCTCCAAATATCATTTACACTAGCATACCGCCATAAACCGGAATAAAGGCCAAAAACCACGAAAATAACCATTTTAATACAGATAATAACGGGGAGAGTCTTAATTATAACTTGCCATTGGCTGCTATCGATCTTAAAATCAAACCGAAGGTAAAAAGCAAGCAGATAGGCACAAATCACCAAAGCCAAATGAATCGCTAAGATGATTAAACGGCGTAATTTGTAAATCAAAAGTTTGATATTCATAAACAATTATTATATACCAAAATTCAGTTTTTTCAATGGGTTAGTACGGTTAGTGCGGTTTTCTTGAGATGTTTTTTAATGCTGGATGCCTTCTTTTTTAATAACTTTTACAGCGGTCAGGAAAATGATGCGGAGGTCAAAAACAAAAGAACGGTGATTAAGATAATACTCATCGAAAGAAACTTTTACGGGGATCGGCAGGTCATCCCTGCCGTTTACCTGCGCCCAACCGGTAACTCCCGGAACCAGGGTATGGATATTTTTTTTAGTTCGTAATTCCACTAAATCGTCCTGATTGAACAATGCCGGCCGGGGCCCGACAAAACTCATATCCCCCTTTAAAACGTTAAATAATTGAGGCAGTTCATCAAGACTGTATCTGCGCAAAAATGCGCCTAGCGGGATCAAATAAATTTCAGGATTTTCCATCAAATGCGTAGCTAACTGTGGCGTATCCAATTTCATAGTCCTGAATTTTGCCATTTTGAAAATGACATTATTTACGCCAACCCGGTCCGTCCAGAAGATGGCCGGCCCCTTAAACATCAGCTTGATCAATACCACAACAGCTAACATCAAAATACTAAACAAAACTATTAAAACCAAAGCCAAAACCAAATCAAAAATTCGTTTCGCCATTAAAACACCTTCAGCTCCGGGATGGAAACGATGAATTTACCTCCCCAACCACGGATAAAAGATAATTGCTCCATCACTTCATCTTTAATATTCCAAGGCAGAATCAAAATATAATCAGGCTTAGTTTCCTTGATCTTTTCGGGGTACTCAATAAAAATACGGCTGCCGGGTAAATAACGGCCCTGCTTGTAGGGGTTCATATCCACTACATAGTCAATAAAATCCTTCCTAATCCCGCAATAATTAAGCAAAGTATTGCCTTTTGCAGCTGCGCCATATCCCACAATGACCTTGCCTTCTTGTTTGACCTTAATTAAAAAATCAAGGATGTCGCGCTTAATTTTACGGACCTGCTTATCAAAGGTAAGATAATGGCTGATCTGGTTAAAACCTAAGCTGATTTCTTTATCCAACATATTACTAACGCGTTCAGAAATTAATTTTGTACTATCTTTTTGGTGTTTAACAAAAATTCTCAAGGAACCGCCATGAGTTGATAATTCTTCAACATCGAAAATAACCAATCCGTGAGCGGAAAAAACTTTTTCCACTGTCAAAAATGAAAAATATGAAAAATGCTCCTGGTAAATAGTATCGAATTGATTGCTCTCCATCAGCCTTAGTAAATGAGGAAATTCCATAGTGATAATTCCATCGGATTTTAAAAGAATACTTAATCCTTTGACAAAATCATTGAGATTTGGAACATGAGCTAAAACATTATTACCTAATAAGAGATCCGCGCGTTTACCTTGCCCGACTAATCTCTTCGCCGTCTCTGTCCCAAAAAAGACCACTTCAGTAGGGATTCCTTTTCCCTGTGCGACTTTTGCTACATTGAGAGCAGGTTCAATCCCTAAAACAGGGATCCCTTTCTTTATAAAATATTGCAGCAAATATCCATCATTACTGGCGATTTCAATAACCAAAGATTTTTTATTAATTCCAAAAAGCCTGATCATCTTGTCCACATACGCTTGTGAATGTTTTAACCAGGTCTGGGAATAAGACGAAAAATAAGCATAGTCGCTGAAGATGTTTTCCGGGCTCTCAAATTCAAATAACTGGACCAAAAAACACTTATCGCAAACATACACATCCAAAGGATAAAATGGTTCAGTTTTAGATAGTTGCTCTTTACTAAGATAGGAATTTGCCAATGGAGAAGAACCCAAAGATACAAATAAAGTTTCTATCTTATGATTACAAAATCTGCAATTCATTTTTTCCCCTGTTTTATAAAATCACTATTTTCCATTGATTATACTCCTATTTGATCACAATAAGTTTTGATAACAGCACTCTCGCTATACTCCATGATAACCCGTTCCCGGCCATTTCTTCCCATTTGTTTTCTTTGTGAATCAGTTTTTTTTATCATCTCTTCCATTGCATCAGCTAAAGCTTGCCGATCTTTTACCTTCACTAAAAACCCGGTGACCCTGTTTTTCACCGCATCCCGACAACCCGGAACATCAGTTGTGATGACAGGTAATTCCATAGCAGCTGCTTCCAATAATGACTTAGGCGTACCTTCCCGGTAAGAAGGCAATATAACGCAATCGCAATTTTCAAGATCCGGTCTTACATCAACTTTTTCTCCTAAATACTTAATGAGCCCTTCATCAACCCATTCCTGAATCTGAGATTTGCTTATACCGGAGGGATTTCCGCTATCGATCATTCCCAGGAAGTTTACGCCAAGCAAAGGATACCGTTTTTTTAATGTCCGCACAGCCCAAATAAGCTCATCAATACCTTTGTCCCACAATATTCTCCCCAGGTAAAGAAAAATAAAATTATTCTCAGATGATTGTTTGCACATATTAACACCAGGCTTAAAATAATCAGTATTTACACCGGAACCGGCAACAAGTACACATTTCTCTTTTGCAATCAACTTTTTATTCAAAAAATATTGCATATCGTCTTTATTCTGAAAGAATATTTTTTTAGCAGAAAAACCAGCAAATCTATAAAGAATCATAATGAACTTACTTAAAAAACTCTTCCTAATAAACATGTATCCTAACCCTGAAACTGTATTAATACAACACCTGCCGGTAAAATAAGCCACGATAGACCCATAAAGATTTGGTTTTATAGAATTATGAAAAATCCAATCCGGAGATTCATTTTTATAAATCTTCATTAGGGTAAATAATAACGCCAGATCCGCCAGGACATTCATACCTTTACGTTCCAAAACAATCGGAATATATTTAAAACCCAATGCCTGCAGCTTTAAGGCATAGTCATCATTTGCAGCGCAAAAAACCACTTCATGGCCCCGGTTTTTAATCTCTGTCATTAGTCCCCGCCGGAAATTAAAAAGGCTCCAGGAGACATTGGAAACAAAAATCACCTTCATGAATTTATATTATTGAATTCCAGCCACGAGTTAAACATAAGTATATCCCACAATTCATATTGCCAATTCCTGGCTCCGATTTTATGCTCTTGCCATTTCCGGCTTACTACCTCAGGGTCAAAAAATCCCTTCCTTTTTAAATACTCCTTTGATAAAAGATCATCTGCCCAGTTTTTTAACGGTCCCCTCAGCCAAATATCAATAGGAATAGCAAAACCCATTTTTGGCCTATCCCAATAAGCTGTTGGCACGTATCTCTTAAGGATATCTCTTAGTACAGATTTTGATCCTGCTTTATTAATAAGCATTTCAGTTGGTAGTTTCCAGGCAAATTCGACTAACCGGTGATCCAAATAAACCGACCTGCTTTCCAGCCCTACGCTCATGCTGGCACGATCGACTTTGGTCAGTATGTCATTGGGCAGATAATTAATCGTATCGAAATACATCATCTGTCTTTTGTAATCAGAGAAAAAACTTAATGAATTTTCAGTTTCTAATTTATTAATACCGCCTTTTTGCTCTAAAACTACTTTTTCAGGATGCTTCCAATGGGATGTTAGATTTAAATACGCTGCTTCAATGTTCGGAGCCGATAAAACATCTAAGAATTTCTGTAATTTTATACCTGGATTCCTTATTTTTAACTTTACCGGAAGCACAAATTTTAATTTTTCAAAAATATTTTCAAAGCAATCAGAAGAACAGGAGGAAAATAGACATGCTAATAATTTTCTGCTGCCATAGGGGAATAGGTGTATCTTTTTCCAAATATTCTCAAGCCAGGTATATCTATTATAACCACCGAATATTTCATCTCCAGAGTCTCCGGAAAGGCAAACCGTAACAAATTTCCTGGCAATCTTAGAAACCAAAATCGTCGGTATCTGCGAAGAATCGGCAAAAGGCTCATCGTATATTTGTGGTAATCCGGGAATAATATTCAGGGCATCTTCGGCTGTAGCATAAAGGCTGGTATGAGCTGTTCCCAAATGCTTAGCGATTATACGGGCATCCTCTTCTTCATTGTATCTTTTGTCACCAAAGCCGATTGTAAATGTATTTATCGGTACATTGCTCTGTGCCTGCATTAACGCTGCAATGAGCGAAGAATCTATTCCTCCTGATAAAAAAACACCCAAGGGAACATCGGATTCCATACGGATCTTAACCGCGTCTTTAAGCAGAGCTTCTGCCTCTTGCGCCGTTTCTTGCGGATTTTTATTCCAATTATCCCCGATAAAATCGCAAGCAACATCAGAAACAGACCAATAAACTTTAGTCTCAAAACTTCCATCTTCGATTTTGAAAGTCAGAATTTCACCCGGAAGGAGTTTTTTAATATTTTTATATATCGAGTAAGGCGCCGGTATACAATTATATCTGAGATATAAGGTTAAAGCCTGCCGGTCTATCTCTACGATAAAACCAGGAAACTTCTTCAATGCTTTGAGCTCTGAACCAAAAACAAAAGCATTATTAATAAATCCATAGTAAAGCGGTTTTTCGCCCAGGCGGTCCCGGCATAAATAAAGCATCTTATCCTGTCTATCCCAGAGCGCAAAAGCAAACATACCGTTAAATTTCTCTAAAGCTCCTTCAATACCATCACGGCTTATCTGAGCAAGCATAACCTCAGTATCCGAATGACCGCGAAATTTAAATCCTTCTAACTCCAGTTCTTTGCGCAAGGCTTTAAAGTTATATATTTCACCGTTAAGAATAATTACATAACGGCCGGATTGAGATTGCATTGGTTGATGGCCGGCAACAGACACGTCGATAATCGACAGCCGCCTATGGCCTAAAGCAATGCCGCAATTTTCATCAACCCAGGCCCCTTGGTCATCAGGCCCTCTATGGCGCAAAGTATCCGACATACCTACTATAATTTCAGTTAACTGGCTATTTTTTTTACAACTCGTTTTATCTAAAAATCCGGTAATTCCGCACATGGTACCTTTCTGTTGATAGCGTAGCTGGATCTATTGAAACTTACCTTGCAATTTATAGCGGTGAAGAAATTTCCATACACGTGCGGGTAAAAACGCAACCAAATATAACAAAAAAAACTTAAAATTAATAAATTTGTAAGGCACCAGCCTTGATCTTGCCAATCGGCAATCACCCTTTTCCATATTAACTTTTGCACACCAATACCCTACATTTGCCTCAAAATATTTAAAAGCATGGCGGTATTCATTTTTATTAAAATCTTTAAACTTGCTGAATTTATCTTTAATATAATCTAATTCAACCGGGTAACGATACTGTAATTTCCGGCTACCCATATTTTGATGGATCCGGTAAATTACCAGCGGCTCATTAATATATGCGGCTTTAGATTTTAAAAGAATGCGCATAAAAAAATCGAATTCCTCTGCAAGCTCAAGAGTATCGTCAAATTTTACCTTAAGCCTCTTAATTGTATCCATGCGTACCATTACCGTCTGCAGGTTAACCGGGTAATGAGTTAGAAAGAATCCAAAGACTTCTCCTTCCGGTTGGCGTCCCTGTAATCCTAAAATCAGATTATCAGCAAGCGGCATGATTACCCTGTAATAATTTGCATAAATGAAATCTACTTCTTTTCTTTCAGTCATCAATCTTACCTGCCTGGAAAGTTTTTGCTTGGCCCATAAATCATCGCAATCAAGAAAGGTAAGATACTCTCCTTTTGCCTGTGCCATAGCCAGATTTCTGGCCTGGCCAAGGGCAATGGCAGTTTCGCCTCTAAAATAGCGCACCTTTTCACCGTAACTTTTGGCAATCATTGCGCTGTTATCAGTAGAAGCGTTATCCCAAAAAATTATCTCCCAATGCGTATAACTTTGAGCAAATACGCTATCGATAGCCTCTTTCAAATACTCCTGGCTATTCCTGCAATTCATTATAATACTTACAAGGGGATTATTATCAGTGATGCTGCTCATGGATTATTTCCAAATATATGGAACGACTGGATCGGTAGGATCTGCTCTTACGATCTCTTTAGGATCATGAGGAATATCAGCACAATTAGTAACCAACGAAAGTGGCTCTGATATCCCCTTAAACCCATACCAAACAAGAGGAGGAATTCTGATTAAACAATAATTATCTACACCGGTTTCTATTTCCATAGTCTGGCCGTTAGTAAGCGACTGCTTCCGATCATCAAATATCACGAGCTTAATCTTACCTATCGGCACAGCAAAAGATTGAGTCATTTTTAAATGTTTGCGCCAGGCTTTGATCATACCCGGTTTTATTTCAGAAAAATAAACTTCTCCGAAAGACTTAAAATACGGAGCATCACAGCGCAACATATGCATAACATTACCCCGAGGGTCTTCAATCTTTTTTAATTTTTCGATAAAAACTCCGTCAATCATAGCTTAAACTTTCGCCCAGGCAAGTTTAAGCTCCTGCGCTTTAGAAATATAATAATTTATTTGACCTATTGTAAAATCCAACATATCTTTGTCTTTATCCTTGTAATATTTCTCATACCATTCAGCGGTCATTTTAATACTATCGGGAAAAGTCAATACAGCACACCAATCTAAAAATTTTAAGGCCTTATCGCTGGATACTTTTAAAAATAAGCTTTCTTTTGATCCACCTTTTTTAGTCAGATACTTCCATTTATTATTGCCCCTAAAATAATCTGAAAATAGCTTAATAAGATCTCTCACGGACTCACTTACCTTATAATCCGGGCCAAAATTAAAAGACTCACCGTTTAACTTATTAGACTCTGAAACCTTCTGGCCTAACCACAGATATCC
>PCWB01000051.1:0-366 GCA_002796135.1 Candidatus Omnitrophica bacterium CG11_big_fil_rev_8_21_14_0_20_41_12 | reverse complement strand
TTAAATTAGTTTGTTGACTCAATCCAAAGGCCGAAACACCGTAAATAATTCCAAAATTCACAGTCTTAGCCTGACTTCGCTGTGTTTTGCTGACTTCGTCAATAGGAATATTAAATACCTTTGCGGCAGTGGCTCTATGGATGTCTTCTCCGTTTAAAAATGATTGTTTCATCGCTTCATCGCCACTCATTTCGGCAATTAAGCGCAATTCTATTTGAGAATAATCGGCCGATAATAAAAGGTGGTTTTCGTCTCTAGGGATAAAAGCTTTTCGCACTTGTTTGCCACGCTCGGTGCGGATGGGAATGTTTTGTAGGTTTGGATTAATTGAACTCAACCTACCTGTTGCCGCAACGGTTTGGCTAA
>PCWB01000029.1 GCA_002796135.1 Candidatus Omnitrophica bacterium CG11_big_fil_rev_8_21_14_0_20_41_12 | reverse complement strand
CTGCATGGCTTAATCTTTCTTTGACTAAGTTTATGATGCTAATTAGCTGGCTTACTCCCTCTAAAGAAAATCTACTGGCTTCTACCGGGATAATTATTTCGTTTGCCGCGCGTAAAGCGTTAATGGTAAGGATCCCTAAGTTTGGCGGGCAGTCAATTAAAATATAGTCGTAATTACTTTGGAAAGCTTTTAAGGTATCCATGAGCCGGGATTCACGGCCGATCTCTCCGCTTAGTTCCTGCTCTAAGGTGCTTAAAACTATTGAGGAAGGCGCAATATCGAAATTTTCTCCGATATTCTGGATGATTTCATTAATTTTGGATTTTTTATGGGTAATTTTAGAGAGGACGTTATAAATACTTAAATCGGCTTTGATGTTTAAGCCGCTGGTTGCATGCGCTTGAGGGTCTAGGTCAATAAGTAAAACTCTGCGGTTGTTGGATGCAAGTGAAGCCGCCAGGTTTATGGAAGTGGTTGTTTTGCCGCATCCGCCTTTTTGGTTTGCAATTGAAATAATGCGCATTAGCCTCTCCTTTACTTTATCACTCTAATGTTATCAAGATAAACTATTCCGGATTTTTCGCGGGCATTCCATTCTTCAACGCTAAAAGCCAGTGTTTTCATTTGCTGCCAATCACTGATTTTAACAAATCGGCTAAAATCAAATTTGTGATCTTCCCATTTACTAGAGATATTTTTTATGTAAATTTCGGATTTTTCATTAAAACGGTTGGTAAATTCTATGCGTAATGAAATTACATCTTTAGGGTTGGTTTTTCTTACGGTAAAGCCCAAAGCTTTATATTGAGATAAATTCAGTTGTTTAAGACTTAGGGAGAAAACTTCTTTTTTGGCAGGGTCAAAATTAAAATTTATTTTTGCCGCGTCTTGATATAAAAATAAGGCGATTTGGCTGCTTTTATTATGATTGATAATGTGGGGGTAAGTTATGGCGGTACCCAAGCCTAAAATAGATAATGATCCCAGTACAATTAAGGCCAATATCGATTTTGGATAGTGCTTTAACTTATGTTTTTTCTTTGATGATTTAGATGAGGCATCTAGATAAATATTCGCCAGATGCTCGTAGATCTCTTTCTTGTTCATTGAAATACTTTATAACATAAAACTCTATTTATGTCAAGGGGTTAAGGGGCTTAATAAATATTCCGGAGGTTGGCGGTCGATTAGTTTATAGAGGTTCGTTAAATGTAATCGATATAGCCGGTCGAATGATCCATCCGGGTCTTCTCCTGCCCACCAGAACCAATCGCTACCTTCTAAGACATGCATTTGTTTCCAGGCCAGCTCGGTTGGGTTTTTAGTTTCATTAATTGCGCGACGCGCCTCTTCTAGCCATTCCCAAGCTTTTAATTTATGAGGATTACCGATCCATTTACCGAAGTCTGCGTAAATCCAGCTGCCCGGGCTTAATTTTTTTATTTCAGTTTTGGCTGGGTTATTTTTTAAATACTCGCTTATCGTGGTAGTTTTTACAAAAGGCGCCTGCGTTATGCGCTGATAAAATAATTCCAGAAAATCATGCCCGTCATTACGGAAAAATTCCCAGGCATTCTCACCGTCCATGGCAATCGTAACTAAAATGTCTTTTCCCTTGAAGGTTTTATTAATATTTTTTAAATGTTTCATAAAGTCATCCACCGCATCTTTCTCTTTCATCTTTTGATAAGAGAAGCCGATTAAGTCCGAAAGATTGCGGTCGCGAAAGATAATATTAAGTTGGCCTTCTTTTCTTTTTAACAGGTGTGGTTGATAAAGCAGTTTAGTTACGCGTTTTTTTGCTTTTAAGGATTTAAATAAGATCGCCTCGTCAGTTACGATCCAGTTAATACCCGATTTAATAATAAACGGTAAGATTTCCTCGCTCACCCCTTCTTCCGACGGCCACATCCCGGATGGATGAGAGCCGAATTTTTCTTTATAATATTTTACCGCGCTATCAATCTGATCCTTAGCATCTTGAGGGTAGTTGAACTCTTCCTTAGGTAAAACTGTTTTATTATTAGCTTCTTTAGCAATGTTAGTTGAACAAAGTAGCGGCAGAATCGGGTGATAATACGGCGTCACGCTGATTTCAATCTGGTTATTCTGTTTATAAAGACAATAGGCAGGGATAATCTCCTTTAATATCCCTAATTGTTTATTCAGAACGATCTCTTTATCTTGCTCAGTGAAAAACCTTTCTTTTAAGGCTATGTTTCTTAGCTCAGGGGTATTTTGGCGAAATGACGGATCGATCCAGGTAAGATTAAAAAGAAGCTGCAGATCAAGGTAGTCCTGGGTAGAGAACTCCTGGTTATGGAGTTTTTGAGCGTGTAGCTGATAATACCGGGGGAAAATAGAAATTACTTTGTCGTTGTTTATTGAAAAGAAGTTCTTTAAGATGAACTCTTTATCCTCTTGACTTAGCTGGTCTGCTGGTTTTTTGCTAAGTTCAAAAAACTTATCTCTTACTTTGCCGTTATTATAATCCTCGATCTGTTCAAATAAAGACGGCACAACATTAAAGGTCTGTTTGATCTTGGGGAATTTCTCTAAGATCTGCACCATATCCAGGTAATCCTTAACCCCGTGAAGTCTTACCCAGGGTAAGTCACTCTCCTGTGTTAGGAGGTTCTTGTAATACGGCTGGTGCATGTGGAAGATAAAGGCAAGATTAAGCATAGGGAATTTAGATATTAAAAAACCCTCAGGGGATTGCTCCCCTGAGGGTTGGTGTTTCTACATAAGTAGTATTAGAATACTACCTTCATTGAACCGATCAACTGGGTTGCAGTTCCAGCATTATCTGTAAGTGCATTGCCTGGAGCGAATAAACCAGCAGTTAAACCAAACTGAACATCTTCAGTGTAGTCATAGGTTATCGTTCCATCAAGTGCACTACCTAGATATTCTTTTCCAGTATATGTACCAGCGGTAGTATAGTTTGTCCCGTTGTTATATGTGTTTGGGCCAGTATACATAGTGCTATTCTTCTGAGTTGTCTGATAGAACCCATAAACAGCAGATACAGTAACATCATCAACCGGCTTCATACTACCTTTCAAATTGATAGCATTCATGTTTGAAAAAGGTAGTATGGTGTAGACAATGTTGTTGAGTCTTTGATCATAGAACATCGGATCCCATCCTTGATTTCTGGTGCCGCCGGTTTTACCCCCCGAAAGATAGGTCCAAGAAAAACCGATCATAGGAGTGGTTTTTACATTAGCAAAGGTATAATCAGCCATTGCCTGTAATGCCCAAGCATTATGTCTTTTTTGACCTGTTGCTGATTGGGTGTTTCTTCCAAACTGATATGCAGCTTCTAAAGAAGTAGTTAAATTTGCAATTGAAGAATTGGAAATTAAAGCACCAATTGTTGAAAGCTGATCAGTTCTGCTGCCAGTAGCTACTGGTAAATTATTATCCTTCTTTAGCCAGTAATAAACAGAAACATCGGTATTCTTGTTTAAGGCATATGCAGCATTAATACCGGTTAAGCTAGTAGTATTTCTATCAGTGGTCATAGCTTGTTTTACTTGAGCATAAACTAAGTCCACAACTAACGGATCATAGTTTAAGGTAGCCCGGATGGCATCAAATGCCTTTCTTTCGGTTAAATCCGTAGGAATGGTTGATGAAGCACCCGCAATTTTTGAATTACCGATAATAAAACTATTGCCAAAAGCAATTTCTTGACGGCCAATAGTTAAAGTTAAAGGTGAATACAAAAATTCTTTTAAAGTTACATAAGCGAGGTCTAAATCAATATCACCATTATTGCTTCCAGCGGCTTTGGTATCCATCTGTCCATTCCAAACTCTTTCATTAATCAGTCTTACAGTTGCGGCAACATTATCCGTAAGATCAGCATCAACGCGTAACCTAACCTGAGACATTAAGAAGGTTTGTTTTAGAATACTTTGGTCAGCACCATTAGATATTAAGTTAAAATGGTGTCTTGATACTCCACTTGCGATGATGTCTCCACTTACCTTTACATTCTGTACTTCTGCATAGGC
>PCWB01000027.1 GCA_002796135.1 Candidatus Omnitrophica bacterium CG11_big_fil_rev_8_21_14_0_20_41_12 | reverse complement strand
TCCGCCAGCGCCAGGAGCTGGAGCCGCAAGAGGCGCAGGAGAAAAGAAAGCGCGCGATGGTAAACAGGCTGTTGGGCCAGTTGCGCCTGCTTAAACAGGAGGTTCAGGTGTTAAAACTGTTGCCTGCCCCGCTAATTAAAGATCTGGATATTTTGATTAAGAATATTGATACAGAGATTTCTACCTGACCGTAGACAGGAAGGGACAACTTTTTATGCAGCCTGAAGCAGTCAAGATCATGACCCTGGAAGTAAGAATGAAGCAGTTGGGGGTGCGTGAAGATGACATTGTCGAGAAGTTTGTACGTTCCAGCGGCCCCGGCGGGCAGAATGTAAATAAAACATCAACTTGTGTGTATCTCAAACATATTCCTACGGGCTTAGAAGTAAAATGTCAGCGCCAGCGTTCGCAGCTGTTAAACCGTTCATTAGCCAGGCATATTCTTTTAAGTAAGATCGCCCAGAGGATCCATCAGGATAATCTGCATAAGCAGTCGCTGAAGGCTCAAGTTCTGCGCAGGAATCGTAAAAAGCCAAAGGGCTTAAAAATAAAGATCCTGGAGAAGAAGCGCAAGCATTCGGAAAAAAAATCCGCGCGCAGAAAAATTCGCGAAATTGAAGTTGCATAAATATTTTTTTTGTGGTAACATAAATAAACTTGCAGGTTAAATTGATTGATTGACTTGCTAATACGTTAACAATAATCTTTTAAAAACATGGAGGTAGAGATTTGGTTTTGGTAAAGGAACAGAAAGCAAAATTGATTGATAATTTTAAAGTGCACTCCCGGGATACCGGTTCTGCAGAGGTACAGATAGCGATTTTAACCGAGAGGATCAATGATTTAGGGGAGCACTTTAAAGCACATAAAAAAGATCTGCATTCTCGCCGCGGTCTGCTTTTATTGGTAAGCAGGCGCCGCAGACTTCTCAAGTATCTCAAGGATAAGGATATGAAGAAGTATGAACTGATCCTGGGAAAACTCAAGCTGAGAAAGTAAAAACCCGTACAATTAAACCTAAAAAAGAAAGAGACATTATGCAAAATAAAAGTTTAACAATTAAATTCGGCAAAAACGACCTTATTATAGAAACGGGTAAATTTGCTAAGCAGGCCAATGGTTCAGTCACGATTACTTACGGAGCAACGGTGATCTTAGTGACCGCCTGTATGTCCGCAGAGATAAGAGAGGGGCAGGGTTTTTTCCCGCTGACCGTTGAATATCAGGAAAAAACTTATGCCGCCGGACGCATTCCCGGAGGATTCTTTAAGCGCGAGGGTAGGCCAACAGAAAATGAGATCTTAGGCTCACGCCTGATCGACCGGCCAATCCGCCCGTTATTTCCCGAAGGATTTTTAAATGATGTTCAAGTTATGGCGATGGTTCTTTCAAGCGACGGCGAGAATGATCCGAATGTCTTGGCTTTGATCGGAGCAAGCGCAGCTTTGTCGATTTCGGATATTCCTTTTAAAGGGCCTCTGGCCAGTTGCCGGGTTGCCAGGATCAACAATGAATTAGTATTAAATCCTACTTATCTTGAAACTGATAGCGCGGATTTAGAAGTAGTTGTGGCGGCCAATAAAAGCGGCGTAGTCATGCTTGAATCAAGGGCCAAAGAAGTTTCCGAAGAACAATATCTTGAAGCGGTAAAATTCGGGATGGCTAGCTTGAAACCTATACTTAAGCTGCAGGAAGAGTTTGCCCGTCTTTATGGCCAGCCAAAAGCTAAAGTCGAACTTAAATTAATTGATCCTGTTTTAATGCAGAAGATCGAAACTTTAGCTAAAGAAAAATTAGCCAAAGTTTATAAATTAAGTAAAAAAGAAGATCGCGAAGAGAACGTAGCTTTGTTGGCTAAAGAATTAGAAACGCAATTAACCACAGAAGGATTTTTAGCTGCGGATATCAGTACCGGTTTGCATGAAGTAGAGAAAAGACAGGTCCGCAAAATGATCACCGATGAGAATATCCGTATTGATGGCCGTTCTTTTAAAGAGATCCGTCCGATTGCTTGTGAAGTTTCTGTGCTTCCGCGTACTCATGGTACAGGACTTTTTACCCGCGGACAAACGCAGGCTCTGGCGATAACGACTTTAGGAACCGGTGAAGATGAGCAGAGGTTTGAGTCTTTAGACGGAGAGAAGAAGAAATCTTTTATGTTACATTATAATTTTCCTTCATTTTCCGTAGGGGAAACCCGGCCGGTGCGCGGCCCCGGAAGGCGTGAGATCGGACATGGCGCTTTAGCGGAAAAGGCTTTGCTTGCCGTGATGCCTAATAAAGAAAAATTTCCTTATACGGTCAGGGTCGTTTCAGAGATTTTAGAATCCAACGGTTCCAGCTCTATGGCTTCAGTTTGCGCTGCGGCTCTTTCATTAATGGATGCCGGGGTTCCGATTAAAGAAGCCGTAGGAGGAGTTGCTTTAGGGTTAGTTAAAGAAGGTAATAAATCGATAATTTTAACGGATATCGCCGGACTTGAAGACCATTTCGGGGATATGGATTTTAAGGTTGCCGGAACCAAAACCGGAGTGACTGCCGTGCAATTGGATCTTAAAATTGACGGCATATCTTTAGATTTGCTTAAAGAGTGCCTTGCTCAATCCAAGGAAGGAAGATTATTTATTTTGGATAAGATGAGTGAGGCTTTGACAAGCCCCAGAGAGGAACTCTCCAGCTTTGCTCCGCGTATTGATGTTTTAAAGATCAATACCGAAAAAATCGGAGAGCTGATCGGGCCGGGCGGAAAGACGATCAAGGCAATCATTGCTTCCACCGGAGCGAGTATCGATATTAAAGACGACGGTACGGTTTTAGTCGGCTCCATTGATGCTGAAAAATCTGACGCGGCGATCAAAATGATCAAAGCAATTACCGATGAGGTAGAGGTTGGCAGGGTTTATTTTGGTAAGGTAAAGCGGATTATGCAGTTTGGCGCTTTTGTGGAGATTGCTCCCCGTAAAGAGGGGCTGGTGCATGTTTCTGAGTTATCTAAGGATTTTGTGAAGAAGATCGATGATATCGTTAAGGTCGGCGATGAATTTAAAGTTAAAGTTATCGGCGTAGATGAGCTGGGCAGGATTAACTTAAGTAAAAAACAGGCTGAAGCCGATCAACCGGATAGTTAATTTTTAGAAGTGAGAGAAAGAAGATTAAATGAGGTTAAAGGCGTTATATTAGTAGCAGTAGGGCTGATGGTTTTAGCCAGCCTGATCCGCTTTGACCGTCTGGACCTTGCTTTTTACACCTCGAATCCGAATTTCCCCCCTAATAACTTCTTAGGTATTTTTGGCGCTCATCTGGCAAACGTAATCGTATGGTTTTTCGGTAGCATCACCAGCTTCGTCATTCCGTTTTTAATAATTACACTCGGGATAAAATTTTTTCGTCAAGAAAAGCCTTATCTGAGCATTGCCCGGATCATCGGTGTGTTGGTGATGCTTATTTCCATCAGCTCGCTTATCGGGATGTTTAATTTACATAACGATCTGATCAGGTTTCGTACCGCCGGACTTTTCGGGGCCTTTAGCTCATCTACGGCAGCCAGGTATTTTGCTCCGCTGGGGGCGGTTATAATCTTTGTCAGCTTTATTATTATTTATTGGGCTTTGATCAACGAGGCGCTGATCTCTTCGTTCTTTTCAAAATTTACGACAAAATTAAAATCTTTTTTTGGCGGTTTTTCTTTTTCCCCGAATAAGCGCAAAGCTACTGAAGTAAAAGTAAAACCGAATCTTATCAAAGGTGGACTGTTCTCTAGGAATCAGAATGCTCAAGCTGCTAATCTTAAACCTAAGATATTCATGCCTGAGGCAGTTGCCCCTAAATTAAAAATTCAAATTAGAGATAAGCCGCAGATAGAGCCGGCCCGAATTAAACCGGCTGAGTTAAAAATCGGCGACTATCATTTTCCTTCTTTAGATTTATTGGATGAGCCTCCTATAGCCGATACCAAGCAAATGAAAGAGGACCTTGAGGCCTGCGCCCGAACCCTAGAAGATACTTTGGAAGATTTCGGGATCTCTGCTAAAGTTACCGACATTATCCGCGGACCGGTGATCACCCGTTACGAACTTGAACCGGCTGCCGGAGTCAAGATCAACAGGATTGAAGCGTTGAGCGACGATATTTCTCTGGCGATCAAAGCCCAGTCGATAAGAATTATTGCTCCGATTCCCGGCAAGGGGAGGGTGGGGATTGAGGTTCCGAATTTACACAGCGCTTTAGTTTGTATTAAAGATTTACTTAACTGTGCGGATTTTCATAAACAAAAATCAGCTCTGACATTAGCTTTAGGCAAGGATATTACCGGTAAACCGATATTCGGTGATTTAGATGATATGCCGCATCTTTTGATTGCCGGAACTACCGGTTCGGGTAAAACCGTTTGCGTAAATACATGCATTCTTTCTTTACTCTTTAAAGAGTCTCCTAATGATTTAAAATTTTTAATGATTGATCCGAAGATGGTGGAGCTGATGCCTTTTAACGGCTTGCCGCATCTTTTATGCCCGGTAGTTACCGATGCCAAGAAAGCAGCAGTTGCGCTTAATTGGGTGGTTTCTGAAATGGAATCCCGCTATGTACTTTTGTCCGGCGCCGGGGCAAGAAATATCGAAGCTTATAATCAAAAGCAGGAGAAGCTTCCCTATATTATTGTTGTGGTGGATGAATTTGCGGATTTAATGAGCGTGGCGCGTGATCAGATTGAGAATGCGATTACGCGTCTGGCGCAATTGTCGCGGGCAGTGGGTATACATTTAATTTTGGCGACACAGCGGCCGAGTGTTGATGTTATTACCGGAGTGATCAAGGCGAATTTACCGGCGCGTGTATCTTTTAAAGTAGCTTCTAAGGTGGATTCGCGTACTGTCCTGGATATGAATGGAGCCGAGAGTTTATTAGGTAAAGGCGATATGTTGTTTTTAAAGCCCGGGAGAGAAGACCTGATCCGTATCCAGGGGGCTTTAGTTAAAGATGCTGAAATTGAGCGGGTGGTTGAGTTTATTAAAGCTCAGGCTGAACCGGTTTATAATGAACAGATCCTTAGGGATCAGCATAAAGGCGGCTCAGGCAGTGGTGGGGAAAAAGACGAGCTTTATGATGAAGCGGTGCGCGTGATTATGGAAAGCAATCAGGCCTCAGTCTCTATATTGCAAAGACGGATGCGTTTAGGATATACTCGCGCTGCCCGGATTATCGATACTATGGAGATGGAGGGGCTGGTTGGGCAATTTGAAGGAAGTAAACCGCGAAAAATTTTAGTTGATCGGGATGCCTGGCTGAAAGATTTAACCAGTGGCAGGGAGATTGATAAGCAATGAATATCGAAGCAGTCGGATCCAAGTTAAAAAAGATTCGTCAGGAGAGAGGGTTGACTCTTGAGGATATGCAGAAGAAGACTAAGGTCCATCCTAATGTCCTGCGCGCAATTGAAGGCGATAGCATTTCGGATCTAAGTCCGATTTATCTTAAAGGTTTTATCAAAATCTATTGCACAGCTCTCGGTCTTGATCCTAAAGAATATACCGGACCTCTTAATCCGACGCAAAAACCGGTATTAAATGCCACTATCGGCAGGCCGATAGGCGGGCGTAGCGAGCGCATGGAAAAGAAACCCTCTTTTATCAAAGATACTTCAATTAAGCTGAGCACGATAAAGCCACTATATGATTTTAGAAAAATAATTATTATCGGAATATCAGCGTTAGTTTGCTTGTTTTTAGTTGTTAATTTAGTTAAATTTATGTCAAGCCGGCGTAAGACTCCTTTAGAAAAAGCTAAGGTTCTTATGGCTTTTACGTCGGCAAAAAATAATACTGTCAAGCAGCAGGCTGATGCGAAAAAAGGGCTGACTCAGGAGATCATTGTTGGAGTATTCGCCCGCCAGAAATCATGGATATCTGCTAAGGCTGATGGAAAGACAATCTTTCATGGTGTACTTGCCCGCGGCAGAAGCCAGACCTGGCATGCCAAAGAAAAAGTTGAATTAACTCTGAGTGATGCCGGTGCGGTAGAACTTCAGGTTAATGATGAGCGTATTTCTAATCTCGGTCGGCCCGGTAAGCCTTTAAAAAATATCCTCATCAACAAGGACGGTTTAAAAGCTCCTCGATGAAACAAAAATTGGGAATACTGTCTTTAGGCTGTCCGCGGAATCTGGTTGATGCTGAAACCCTGGCTGGCAGGCTTCACGCCAAAGGTTATTCGATTGTCGATGATTTAGGGAAAGCCCAAATTGCTCTGGTGAATACCTGCGCTTTTATTGAAGAGGCCAGGCGCGAATCAATTGATGCTATTCTTGAGACAATAGAATTAAAGAAGCAGGGGAAACTTAAAAAAATAATTGTTTGCGGTTGTCTGCCGCAGCGTTATAAAGATCTAAAGGATGAGCTGCCTGAAGTTGATGCTTTCATCGGTTCTCTTGAGCAGGATCATGGATTAAAGAGATATGCTCTGACCCCTAAGCATTATGCATATTTGAAAATTTGTGAAGGATGCCTGAATAATTGCAGCTATTGCGTAATTCCCCGGATTAAAGGAAGGCTGAAGAGCCTGGATGAGAAGACAATCATTCAAAAAGTCAGGCAGCTGAACCGGGAAAAAATTTCCGAGCTCAATATTATCGGCCAGGACATTACCGGTTTCGGCGTAGATAGCTCTGGCAAGAGCAAATTAGCCGTTCTTTTGAAAAAGATAATCAAGAATTCTCCCGATATTTCCTGGATCCGTCTTTTGTATCTGCATCCCGAGAGGATCACTGAAGAGTTGCTTGAATTGATTGCGAAAAATAAGCGGGTTTGCAAGTATATTGATCTGCCGATTCAGCATATTAATAACCGTATCTTGAAGCTGATGAACCGTAGATTTAGCAAAGAGCAAATCATTGCTTTAATTAAGAAGATCAGGTCGGTTATTCCCGGGGTTTGTTTACGTACCTCCCTGATCGTCGGTTTTCCTTCGGAAACTAAGGCAGAATTTAATGAACTCTTAGATTTTATTAAGGAAGTAAAATTCGACAGGCTGGGCGCTTTTATTTATTCCCGGGAAGAGGATACCCCGGCCTATTGCTTTGGCGGACAGATCTCTAAGAAGGCCAAAGAAGAGAGGTTTGATATGATTATGTCCGAACAGCAAAAAATAGCCGCTGAATTAAATAAGAAATTTATGGCTCAGAGTATGGATGTGCTTATTGAAGATAAGCAAGATGGTGCCTATATCGGACGTAGCCAGTTTGACGCTCCGGAAGTAGACGGAGTAGTCTATGTCAAGACTAATCGAAGACTTAAGACCGGAGAGTTTTGCCGGGTAAAAATTATTGATACATTAGAGTATGATTTAGTGGGGGAGCTAAAACAATGAATCTTGCCAATAAAATAACCATGCTTCGGATAATTCTTACTTTTGTCTTTGCTTTACTTTTTCTGCCGGCACTGGATAAGATCTGGTGGACAAAGCTATTGGCTTTGGTTATATTTATTTTTGCTGCCGTTTCTGATTTTCTCGATGGTTTTATAGCTAAACGCAGGAATATGGTTACGGATTTCGGTAGGTTTATGGATCCGATTGCTGATAAAATTCTGGTCTTGACGGCTTTTGCGGCATTTGTGCAGTTGCAATTGATCGACGCCTGGATGTTTATGATCATTGTCTCCAGGGAAATTCTGATTACTTCTTTGCGCCTATTTGCTTTAAATAAAGGCAAGGTATTATCCGCAGCGCGCGCCGGCAAGCATAAAACAGTTTTGCAAATGCTGGTGATTTTTACAATTTTAGGTTTTATCCTGCTTAAAGAAGTTGTGCTGAAATATTTCACCTGGAATCCCGCCTGGGAGAGTGTTTTCCGTCAGGGAATTTTTTATCTTATGCTGCTTACCGTGGCCCTGACCCTTTACTCCGGATTATCCTATCTTTGGGATAACCGCAAAATTATTACCCGCTTATGAAACTAAATGATTTTAGTAATTTTTTGACTAAGGCAGTTGCTTCGGTTTTTTTTATCGGATATTTGCCTTTGATGCCGGGGACTTTCGGCACCGTTGCCGGAATTGGTTTATTTTATCTGTTTAAGGGGGCAAGTCAGCCGGCTTATTTTTCGGTAATCTTGTGCGTAATAATTTTAGGGTTTTTAACCGGCGGCAGGATGGAAAAATTAATCAATAAAAAAGATCCTTCCTGCGTTGTGATCGATGAAGTCATGGGTATGTTGGTGGCTTTGAGTTTTATGCCGTATGATTTGAAGATAATCATTTTGGCTTTTCTTATCTTTAGAATTCTGGATACGCTTAAGCCGTTTCCGGTGGGCAGGTTGCAGTATCTGCATGGCGCATCCGGGATAATGATCGATGATTTAGTCGCAGGTATATATACAAATATCGTGCTTCAGGTGATCTTAAAATTAGCTTCTTTTAAAACCGCATAATCCGGCCCTGCCGGGCCAAGTGTGCTTTGGAATAGAGTAATCTTTTCTGCAGCAAACTTCAATTTTTCTCTTAACAGCCCATTTTTTAATTTCCCGAGCGTTTCTTCTAGAATAGAAGGCGCAATATGCGTTTTGATGCGGCCGATAGTAATATGCGCACAAAAGTGGCGTTTTTCTTTAGGAATTCCTAATTGTGAAAGTTTTGTCTCTAACTCTTCGACAATTTGCTGTAATTGCGCCTCTATTTTTTCAGTACCTATCCAGATTATCCGTGCGCGAGCAATATCGGGGAGGAGATCCATGGCCTCCAGCCTGATCTTAAAGTTATTGGCTTTGCTGCAAATCTTATCAATGATCTGATTTATCAAATCTAGCTGTTTAGGAGATATTTCTCCAAGAAACTTTAAAGTAAGATGGAGGTTAACCGGTTTTACCCAGCTGATTTTAGGTAAGGCATTTTTAAATTTATCCTGTGTTTTTGAGATTGCATCTTTGATTTGCGGTGGCAGATCAATTGCTATAAATGCGCGCATAATAGACGTAGAGCCTGGTAAGCAGATTTTTTACGGATAGCTTGGCGGCTGCCGCGTAAAGAAAATTTACGGCAGATATTTTTATTCTTAGAGGATAAACAGACAAAGACCGTACCGATGGGTTTATTTTTAGTTGAGCCGGCAGGTCCGGCAATTCCGGTTAGGCTAAGGGCAAAGTCGGAATTTGATTTTTTACGGATATTTTCTGCCATTAGTAGCGCAACATTTTTAGAGACTGCTCCGTATTTAGCGATTATTTTTGCGGGAATATTCAGGATTTTTTCTTTAGAGCTATTGCTGTAGGTAACTACTCCTGAGATAAAGTATTTGGAGGATCCGGGTAGCTCGGTTAAGAGGCAGGAGAGTAGTCCTCCGGAGCAGGATTCGGCAATTGCGATGGTTTTGCCCTTTGCCAGCAATTTTTTATGCGCCTGTTTTAAAATTTCATTGGCCATAAAGGTATTATAATCGTTTTTAATTGTATTGACAAGGTTAGATTTTCTGTTAAAATACTAACAATTAATCTTTAGGGCAAGGTGAAATTCCTTACCGGCGGTTTAGCCCGCGAGCCCTGCACGAGCAGGCACCAGCGCAATGCAATTTAGCGCTGGGTGCTTAAACAATGTGCTAGGCAGATCTGGTGAGATTCCAGGGCCGATGGTTCGTACGAACGAACACCCGCGTAATATCTTATAAACGCGGGGTGTAAAAGCGTATGAGAAAGTCCAGATGGAAGAAGATTAAAATTACGATGCCCGAGGATTATCTTTTTGGGCTTATTTTTTACAGGGGCTTATGTTTAATTCAATACCGGAAATTTTAGAAGATTTAAAAGCAGGCAAAATGGTTATCGTGGTTGATGATGAAGACCGCGAAAATGAAGGTGATTTAATCATGGCTGCCTCAAGTGCCAAGCCGGAAGATATAAACTTTATGGCTAAATTCGGCCGGGGGCTGATCTGTGTTCCGATGGAAGAGGAGAGGTTGCGTTTTTTGGAGCTTGATCCAATGCTTAAAAATACTCTGGCGGCGACTAAGGAGGATCCTTTTAAGACTGCCTGGATGATCTCGGTTGATGCGGCGCGCTCGATAAGCACGGGGATCTCTGCGGCTGATCGGGCCAAGACAATTGAAATCTTAACTAATCTTAAAACCAAGCCTGAGGACTTAATTCGTCCGGGGCATGTTTTTCCTCTACGCTCGCGCCTCGGTGGAGTATTGGTGCGCGCCGGGCATACTGAGGCAAGCCTGGATTTAATGCGTCTTTGTGGGCTTTATTCGGCGGGAGTAATTTGCGAGATTATGAATGACGATGGTTCAATGGCTCGCCTGCCGCAACTTCTGGAATTTTCTAAAAAGCACGCTTTAAAAATTTGTTCGATTGCCAGCCTGATCGAATACCGCCGCAGGAGGGAAAAATTAGTCGAAGTAGTGGTTCAGACAATATTACCTACAAAATTCGGAGAATTTAAATTAATTATTTACCGCGACAAAACCAACGCCCAAACGCATATTGCTTTGTGTATGGGCAGCTGGTCGGATGAGTCAATATTGGTGCGCGTTCATTCGGAGTGTTTAACCGGAGATGTCTTTGGTTCGCTACGCTGTGATTGCGGGCATCAATTAGAAAAAGCGATGGAGATCATCGGAGGCGAGAAAAAAGGCATAATCCTTTATATGAATCAGGAGGGCCGGGGTATCGGCTTAGTTGAAAAGATACGTGCGTATAATCTTCAGGATCAGGGAATGGATACTGTTCAGGCCAATGAAGCCTTGGGGCATAAAGCTGATTTGCGTGATTACGGCATCGGAGCTCAGATCCTGGTTGATTTGGGAGTTAAAAAAATAAAGTTATTAACGAATAATCCGCGTAAGATCGTAGGTTTAGAAGGTTATGGCTTAGAGGTTGCCGAGCGCATATCGTTAGAGATTAAACCCGGCGCTCAGAATTATAAATATTTAAAAACAAAAAAAGAGAAACTAGGGCATTATCTAGATCTCTAACACAAGGAGGAAAGATGGCAAAGGTAATTGAAGGCAAGCTGTTGGCAAAAGGCCAAACCTTTGGTTTGGTGGCTTCACGTTTCAATGATTTCATGACTAAAGAGTTAGTCAGTGGTTGTATTGATACTTTAGTCCGGCACGGAGCAGAAGATAAGGATATTACGGTAGCCTGGGTTCCCGGCGCATTTGAGGTTCCGCTGGTTGCTCAGAAGATGGCTAAAACCAAATCTTTTGACGCTTTGATTTGTTTAGGTACGGTTATCCGCGGAGCAACTCCGCATTTTGATTATATTGCTTCGGAAGCAGCTAAAGGGGTTGCTAAAGTTTCTTTAGATAGCGGAATACCGGTCATCTTTGGTATAATTACCGCCGATAGTATCGAGCAGGCAGTGGAGCGCGCAGGCTCTAAAGACGGTAACAAAGGTAGAGATGCCGCTTTGTCAGCTATTGAGATGGTTAGCTTATCCGGACAATTAAAATAAACCTATGCGTAAACGGACTAAAGCACGTGAATATGTATTGCAGATGCTTTATCAGGTAGATATCACCCGGGGAGACTGGAAGGAAGTTTTCGAAAGTTTCTGGCAAAGCAATAAGCTGGATGATACTGCCGCAGACTCCAAAGACTTTTCCACGGAATTACTTGGCGGAGTAGTCGGGCATCTGGAGGATATCGATAAAAAGATCAGCAAGTATGCGGCTAACTGGCAACTTGAACGCATGGCTTTTGTTGATCGCAATATCATGCGCCTGGGATGTTTTGAATTGCTGTACCGGCAGGATATTCCGCCTAAGGTGGCAATTAACGAGGCGGTAGAGCTGGCTAAGAAATATTCCGGCATTGAATCTGGGAAGTTTGTAAATGCTATTTTGGATCAGGTAAAAATTGAGAAAGAAAAATGAAATTCGCTGATTTACATGTACATACTTTGGCCAGCGACGGTACATATACCCCTGCGCAATTAGTCAAAGAAGGCCTTAAGCGCAATCTTTCGGCAATTGCCATTGTTGACCATGATACGCTGGATGCGATTGAGGAAGCAATCGAGGCGGCCAAAGACACGGATTTAGAGATAATTCCCGGGATTGAATTGACTGCCCAGCATGAAGGGCTGGAGATCCATATCCTGGGATATTTTATGGATTATCGCAATGCTACGCTGCGAGAGAAATTAAAATTATTACAGGCCAATCGCATTGAACGGGTACATAAAATTATAGAAAATTTAAAAGGGTTGGGAGTTGAGCTTAATGCCGATGCTGTTTTTAAGATCTCCGGAAAATCTACGGTAGGCAGGATGCATATCGCCAGGGCATTAGTTCAAGAAGGTAATGTAAGAACTATTCAGGAGGCATTTCGTAAATATATCGGAGATAAGTCCCCGGCTTATGTTTTAGGTTTTTATCTTACGGTCCCGGATGCAATCAAGATGATCCATGATGCCGGCGGCCTGGCAGTACTAGCGCATCCTTATATTTTGCATAACGACGAGCTGATCACTGAATTCAGCGGGTATGGTTTAGACGGGATAGAAATTTATTACACTGAACATTCACAATCCATGGTTAATTTTTACCTAAATTTAGCTAAGCAGTTGAATCTTTTGGTTACCGGAGGAAGCGATTTTCACGGCAACGCTAAACCGGATATAAAATTAGGGATGATTAAAATACCACTTGAGCTGGTAGAAAAACTTCGCGAAGCTAAAAAATGATTAAAAAAACCGACGCAGACTATATGGGGCTGGCTTTAAAGTTAGCTTTAAAGGCAAAAGGAAAAACTTATCCTAATCCTTTGGTCGGAGCCTTGGTGGTTAAGAGAGGCAAAATCATCGGTCAAGGTTTCCATGCTAAAGCTGGGTTAGCCCATGCGGAGATCCTTGCTTTGGATCAAGCCAAGAAAAAAGCAAAAGGAGCTACTTTATATGTCACCCTTGAACCTTGTGCGCATACCGGGTGCACCCCGCCTTGTGTTAATCGTATAATTGAAAGCGGGATTAAAGAGGTGGTTGTCGGGATGTATGATCCGAACCCCTTGAATAACGGAAGAGGGGTTATGCTGCTTAAGCAGAATAATATTAAAGTAAGGGTAGGTTTTTTAGAGAGCCAGTTAAAAGAAATTAATGAGAGTTTCATAAAATATATTACTGCCAGGATTCCGTTTGTTACAGTTAAGGTCGGCCAGTCATTAGACGGCAGAATTGCTACCCGTACCGGAGATTCAAAGTGGATTACTTCTGATAAATCGCGCAGTTATGCGCATAAGTTGCGTGAGAATTATGATGCGATTATGGTGGGGGTCAATACTGTGCTGCGGGATAATCCGCGCTTGAACACTTGGTTTACCAAGAAAAAACTGATTAAGCTTATTGTCGATAGCACTTTAAGTACTCCTGAGGATTCCAATATTTTTTCAGATGACTCTCAGGTGATCATTATTACTTTGCCAAGCCGCCCGGGCCAGGAGACAGAGAATCGCAAAAGGCTGGCGGCAAAAGCTAAAATTCTTGAAGTGAAAGAAAAATCCGGACAGATTAATCTACGCGATGCTCTTAAAAAAATTGCCCAATTGAAAATTACTAACATGATCGTTGAAGGCGGCGGTACGTTGATCGGCTCGCTTTTTGATGAGAAGCTTGTAGACAGAATTTTATTTTTTGTCAGTCCGAAGATAATCGGCGGCAAAGACGCTGTTTCTTCGGTCATGGGTATTGGGGTTAAACGCGTAGATCAGGCAATAAAATTAAGTGATTTGAAAATAAAACGGTTTGGCCAGGAATTCTTATTTGCAGCGAAGGTGCTATAAAATGTTTACCGGAATCGTCGAAGAATTGGGAGAGGTAAAAAAAATAACGCATCAGGCAGGAGTAACTTCCTTGGAAATTAGTGCCAAGGAAGTTCTAATTGATACTAAGCTCGGCGACAGTGTTTCGGTCAACGGAGTATGCCTGACGGCTGTGACTCTTGGAAGTAATTCGCTTAGATTTGAAGTTATGAATACTACATTTAAGAGTACTAATTTAGGATTACTGAGCATCGGTAAAAAAGTCAACCTTGAGCGCAGTTTAAAGGTCGGGGACAGGGTCAGCGGCCATTTTGTCAGCGGCCATGTTGATTGCCTGGGCCTGGTGCGTAAGAGAGGACTGCGTAACGGCAGCGTGGAATTAGAAGTTGCGGTTCCGCCTGAATTTTTGCGCTACTGTTTGCCTAAGGGGTCGATATCGCTGGATGGCATAAGTTTGACCTTAGCCAAAATCAGAGGAAATGTTTTTAATGTCTGTATTATCCCGCATACGCTTAAAAATACTACGTTGAATTTTAAAGGCCCGTCGGATAAGCTTAATGTAGAGTTCGATATGCTGGCTAAAAGACCTTAAGAATTTATTAATACTTTTAAGGAGGTATTTATGGGCAGGAGCATAACTTTTAAAGGTAATCCGCTTACTCTAGTTGGAAGAAATTTGAAGCCAGGAGATCCTGCTCCGGATTTTAAGGTATTTTCTCACGACCTTAAAGAAACAGGTTTAGTTGATTTTAAAAATAAGATCAAGGTAATTAATTTATTCCCGTCGCTGGATACTCCGGTTTGTGATTTACAGGTAAAAGAGTTTAATAAAAGGGCAGCCGGGTTGTCGCAGGAGGCGGTGATTTTAGGGATCAGTAAGGACCTGCCTTTTGCGCAGCAGCGTTTCTGTGAAAGTTTTGATATAAAAGATGTGCATGTTTTTTCTGATTATAAAACTTCTTCATTCGGGATAAACTACGGCTTATTGATCAAAGGGCTGAATCTCTTGGCCAGGGCGGCCTTGATTATAGATAAAAATAACGTTTTGCGTTATTTGCAGATAGCCCCGGAGTTAACCGCGCCGCTAAATTACGATGAAGTACTGAGTAATTTGGAAACAGTGATTAAAAGTCCGGCTAGCCCGATTAAAGAAGAGTTGATTTATGAATGTCAACCTTGTAAAGGCGTAGTATCGGCGATGCCCAAGGAGAAAGTAGAAAAATTACTGCCGGAGTATCCCGGTTGGGAGTCATCGGATTTTAGAAAAATGGTTAAAGAATTTAAATTCAAGGATTTTGTAGATGCCAAATATTTTCTGGATTTAATCTCAATCATTGCCCAGGAGCAGGGGCATCATCCGATGATGATGATTGTCTATAGCATGCTAAAGGTCACGCTGACTACATTTGTTGCCGGAGGCCTTACTGAGAATGATTTTATTATGGCCCGTCTTATTGATAGCCTGCAGGTCTAGAATGGTCCTTTCTCTGATTGCGCTACCCATAAATTTCTGATATACTTATCAAATAATTGGTTAGTAACGGGGCGTGGCTCAGTTTGGTAGAGCGCTTGCTTCGGGAGCAAGAGGCCGTGCGTTCAAGTCGCACCGCCCCGATTAAATCCATTAGGAGGCGTGTATGCCTGGATCCGTAAAAAGTAATAAAAATTACATTATCGGTATCATTGGAGCGTTTGTCAGTATGGCTGTATTTTTTACATTGGGTGCTTTTAGAGATTCTATTCATGAGCCGGCAGTTCTTGCTTATCCTTTATCGCTTAGTTTGATGATGTTCTTTGGAGGTTATTGTACCGGAGGAGGCTGGAAGAGGGGATTATTGTTTGCGCTGGGTTTTTTAACTTTTCTTTTGTTGGTAATCATCTTAACAAAATTTTCGCATATTTTGGGTTATTTATTTATTTTATTTGTGGCAATAGTTTTAGGCAGAAGGATTACAAGATATGTTAAATCTTTAAGATGAGTTATGAAAAAATATGCGCATGTTTTTTATTCCGGCAGGGTTCAGGGTGTAGGGTTCCGCTATACTGTTTTGGATATAGCGCGTCAGCAAAAAATCTGCGGTTGGGTTAAAAACTTAGATGACGGCAGGGTAGAGGTAAGCGCGGAAGCCGAAGAAGACCTTCTTAAAGTTTTTTTTGAACAAGTCAAACATGATTTCTCCCAGTATATTCAAGACGTAGACTTAGAATGGCTTCCGGCAAACGGGGAATTCCGCGATTTTCAAATTAAATTTTAACCATCCGAATAATCAAAATGTCTGTCCAGATCAAGAAAAAAATAGAACAATTAAAAGAAAAAATAATAAAGCATGATCATCTTTACTATGTTTTAAGCCAGCCGTCTATCTCTGACAAGGAATATGATGATTTAATGCGCCGGTTAATCGAACTGGAAGATCAATATCCCCAGTATCGAACTGCGGATTCTCCCAGTCAGAGGATAAGTGCGGGAATAAGTGAAGGTTTTAAAACCGTCAAGCACAGCGCAGGAATGTTCTCTCTGGATAATACTTATTCGATCGATGAATTAAGACTTTGGGACCAGCGGGTGCATAAAGGATTAGGCAAGGATGTTGTTTATGAATATGTTGTAGAGCTTAAGTTTGACGGTGTGAGCGTAAATTTGACTTATGTTTCGGGAAAGCTGACAGTGGGGGCCACTCGCGGCGACGGCCGGACAGGCGAAGATGTAACCGCCAATATTAAAACTATCCGTGCTATTCCTCTTAAACTTTTAAGTAATGATATCCCGGATTCTATTGAAGTCCGGGGTGAAGTATATATGGATAAAAATGATTTTTTAAATGTTAACCGGGAGCGCGCGCAGCAGGGCGAGGTTTTGTTTGCTAACCCGCGCAATGCCACCAGCGGTTCCCTGAAATTGTTGGATAGTAATCTTGTTGCTAAAAGGCGGCTTAGTTTTTTTGCGCATTCTCTGGGAGCCTACCGGGGTAAGCCGATATGTGCTCAAGGGGATTTTTTAGCCAGATTAAAAGATTGGGGATTACGTGCTAATATAGAATCTATGCTTTGTAGCGATATTAATAAGGTAATTGATTATTGCCAAAAGTGGCAAAACAAGCGTGATGAACTTGGCTATGAGATTGATGGTATAGTAATTAAAGTAAATAGTTTTTCACAGCAGAAAGAGTTGGGTTTTACCGCTAAAAGCCCCCGCTGGGCAGTGGCTTATAAATTTCCCGCCCGCCAAGCAACCACTGAGCTTCTGGCGATTAATGTCAATGTGGGTAGAACCGGAGTAATTACTCCTACGGCGGCCCTTAAACCGGTAGAATGTTCCGGAGTAATAATCAGTAATGCTACTTTGCATAATTTTGATGAGATAGAAAGATTAGGAGTACGCGTTGACGACCGGATACTTATTGAGCGGGCAGGAGATGTGATCCCAAAAGTGGTAAAAGTGGTAGAGCAAAAAGGAAAGAAGGCTTATAATATTCCCCAGCGATGCCCTGCCTGCGGTGAAAAAATTGTTAAAGAGAAGGCAGAGGATGTGGCTTACCGTTGTATTAATTCCGATTGTCCGGCGCAGCTTGAGCGTGCGCTTCTGCATTTTGCCAGCCGCGATGCTTTGGATATTGAGGGCTTAGGCGAGGCAGTAATTGCCCAGCTGGTTAAGCTGGGATTATTAAAAAGCCTGGCGGATATTTATAAACTCAAAATCGATGATCTGCTGGGTCTGGAATTATTTAAAGAGAGAAAAGCCAGTAATCTTTTAAATGCTATTCAAAAAAGCAAGTCTCAGCCTTTGGCGCGCCTGATTTTTGCTTTAGGGATTCGTCATGTAGGCCAGAAGGCTGCTTATACGCTGGCCCGGGAATTTTCCGACATGGATAAGCTTAGACATGCAGAGAGCGAAGATCTGGACAAAATACCGGAAATCGGCAATGTGATGGCCGGTTCTATCGCGGATTATTTTAAACTTAGCCAGACTAAGAAATTAATCCAAGAATTAAAGAATGCCGGTCAAAATATGCGTCAGCAAGCTTCTAGATTTAAATCTAATAAATTAACCGGCAAAACAATAGTTTTTACCGGACAGCTTGCAGGATTAACACGTGCTCAAGCTGAAGAGCTGGTACGTCAGTCCGGAGGATTGGCATCTTCTAGCGTGAGCAGTAAATGTGATTTTTTAGTTGCCGGGGAGAGCACGGGTTCAAAATTTAATAAAGCCAAAGAATTGGGAGTAAAAATTATCAGCGAACGCGAATTTAAGGAGATGGTCAAATGAGAATAAAAAAAGTATTCTGTTTTATATTATTCGGTTTTTTATTAATGGATTTAGTAGGTTGCGAATCTTTCGTACGTAAATTCACCCGTAAATCCAAAAAGTCGGATCAAGCAGTTGAGATGGTGCTTGTTCCGCAGGAGTATAAAGGACCGAACATGACCAAAGAGGAGCTTTACCGGCAGTCTTTTCTTTATTGGAAATCATGGCAGGATGAATTAATCAATGCTTTGAATCAGAAGGCAAATCTTAAGAAAAAAGTAGATTGTGCTCAGCAGGCGTTGAAACATCTGGTGAATATGAAAATGTTGTTGCTGCCGGATGCTCAGAAAAATTTTGACTTACAAATTGCCAAATCCAATGAACTTTTGAGCAGTATGCAAAGTGATGTTTATGGTGCAAATGATGCCCGTAATGTTCGGGCAGCTAACCTTAATAAGGCCAATATCGAAAAAGATTTTATTTATCCTAAGATTAAAAATTATTTAAAATGATTTTTGAAACTATTGAAGTCGGCCCAATGCAGGTTAACTGTTATGTGCTGGCCTGTGCCGAGGGCGGCAAAGCAATGATCATCGATCCCGGAGACCAGTATCATAAGATTAATCTGGTTTTAAAAAAGTATAAATTAAAACCCGTAATGGTAATTAATACGCATGGCCATTATGATCATATCGGCAGTGACGATGAATTCGGGGTGACGGTTTATGTGCATAAACTTGATTTACCGATGCTGCAGAATGCAGGGAAAAATCTATCTGCCAATTATGCGCCGGCCCCATATGCGGTTAAATCTGAAATTAAAACTTTAGCAGATCAAGAAATTATTAAATTAGATTGTTTCGAATTGGAAGTTTTACATTTACCCGGCCACACCCGCGGGGGGATCGGCCTTTTAATGAAAAAGCCGCAGACGGATATTATCTTTACCGGAGACACCTTGTTTAACCGCGGTATCGGCCGTTATGATCTTGATGGCGGAAGCCGCACCCAGTTAGAACAAGCAATTAAACAAAAATTATTTACTTTACCTGCGGATACAATAGTTTATCCCGGACACGGCCCGACAACTACGATAGGTGAGGAGAAAGATCACAATCTATTCGGAGACTGATGAAGGAACTTATTAATTCATTTCTAGATTATCTTTCAGTGGAACGGGCATTGGCCAAGAATACCATTCTGGCTTACCGGCAGGATTTAAATATCTATCTGGATTTTATGATTAAGCGCCAGATACAGGCACTTTCCAAAATCGATAAAAATGATATTGTTGAGTTTATGTTTTCTCAGAAAGATAGTGGAGTATCTCCAACGAGCATATCCCGCAGGCTGGCGGCAATACGCATGTTCCATCGTTTTTTAAGCAGAGAAAGAATATTAAAGACTGACCCGAGCATATTAATTGATTCGCCGAAATTATGGAAGAAGGTTCCGGACACGCTTTCTTTAAATGAAGTCGAGGCTTTGATCAGCCAGCCTGAAGTACGGAATCACCAGGGGGCAAGGGATAAAGCAATTTTAGAGACGCTCTATGCTACAGGAATGCGGGTTTCTGAATCCTGCGATCTTAAAACCAATAACGTAAATTTAGATATCGGTTTCTTGCGTTGTATCGGCAAAGGCAATAAGGAGCGGATTATTCCGTTAGGTAAAAAAGCAATTCATAGCATTAAGAGATACCTGGAATTTAGCCGGCCGCATTTTTTAAAAAACAAGAGTTCAGAGCAGCTTTTTATCAGTCGTTCTGGGGCAAAATTATCCCGGCAGTCGGTTTGGAAGCTGATCAAACGCTACGCTAAAGAAGCAAAAATTAAAAAATCGATCAAGGTGCATACTTTAAGGCATTCATTTGCCACGCATTTATTGGAAAGAGGGGCGGATCTGCGCTCAGTACAGGAGATGCTCGGGCATTCAAATATTTCCACAACTCAAATTTACACACATATTGATAAAGAGCGGCTTAAATCAATCCATAAAATGTTTCATCCGCGCCCATAGAAAATGAAAAGATATCTTCAAAAATTACCCGCAGAGTTAAAGGAGATCATTAATCTCGCCGCACAGGTTTCCCAAGATATCGGGATGCCGGCTTACTTGGTTGGCGGGTTTCTGCGGGATTTAATTTTAGGAGTGCAGAACTTTGATATTGATATTACGGTCGAAGGTAGCGGTATTGTTTTTGCCCAGGCATTGGCTAAGAGATTAAAGTCGGATTTAAGGATTCATGAGCGATTCGGGACGGCAACTTTAACTTTAGGCAATTGTTTAAAGGTGGATGTTGCTACCGCGCGCCTTGAAAAGTATCCGTCTTGCGCCAGTCTTCCGGTAGTAAGTTCAGGCTCTTTAAAAGAGGACCTTAGGCGGCGTGATTTTACGATCAATGCTATGGCGGCCAGCCTGGTTGGTGCAGATGAGCATAAGCTGATTGATCCTTTTGGCGGACAAAATGATTTAGCCTCCGGCAGAATACGCATCTTACATGATCTAAGCTTCAGGGATGATCCTACGCGCATACTCAGAGCGATACGCTTTCAGCAGCGTTTTAATTTTAAGATCGAACCTAAGACTCTTAAGCTGCTCAAGCAGGCGATTGAGGAAGGTTTATTGAAGAAAGTTCATTCACATAGAATGCGCGATGAGCTGATATTAATGCTGAAGGAGATAGATCCTTCTAAGCAGATGAAAAGACTAAACGATTTAGGAGGGCTGTCTTTTCTGAGCGATAAATTAAGGTTTACTAAATCAACACATGATTTGTTTAAATTAATTGACAAGGAGATCCGCTGGTTTGTTAAGAATTTTTCTTCCCGCCGGAAACTCGATAGCTGGTTGATTTATTTTATGGCACTTTTAAAATCTCTTAATCTGGCTCAAGTAAAGATAATTATTCTAAAGTTAGGCTTACGCAAAGGGGAAGAGAAGCGCATTATTAACGATCATCAAAATAGCCATAAGATCACCCTGTCTTTAAGTAAGCGTGGAGTCAGGCCCGCCCATATTTTCACCTTGCTTGAGCTCCTAAGCTATGAAGAGATTATTCTTCTGAGGGCCAGCTCCCAAGTTAAGTGTCTTAAGAAATATATTAAGGATTTTCTTGAGATTTATAATGGGATGCGTCTTTTTGTTTCAGGCCATGATTTACATGGTTTGGGTATTTTGCCCGGACCAAGGTATGAGAAGATATTTGCCCAAGTTTTAGTGGCTAAGCTTAACGCAGAAGTGAAGACCCGCAGCCAAGAGCTGGCCTTAATTAAAAAATTAATCAAGAGTTAAAAAATGAAACGGAGTTTAGAATATGCCTAGACGTGAGAGGGTTGCCGAAGCGATAAAAAAAGAAGTGAGTCTGATTATCCATGATGAACTTAAAGATCCTCGAATTGGTTTTGTGACGATTACCCGGGTAGAGTTATCCCCGGACCTAAGAAACGCCAAGATTTATTATAGCGTTTTGGGCAAAGAGGAATCGCATAAAAAAACAAAACTGGTTTTAGATTCGGCTTTAGGCTATGTCCGCAGCCTGGTGGCTCAGAGGCTCAACATGCGCTTTGCGACCGAGCTTATGTTCCATGAGGATCGCTCAACCGAATATAGCGTACATATTGAAGAAATAATTAATGAGATCAAGGAGCAGCATGGGGATAAATGAGATTTGCGCAAGCTTAAAAAAATATAATAATTTTTTGATTACCGTACATACCAGTCCTGAGGGGGATGCTTTAGGGTCCCAACTGGCTTTCCGTAGCTTGATCAAGAAAATGGGCAAACAGGCAACCATGGTCAATGAGGATAAAGTGCCCTACGGTTATGATTTTCTCCCGGGGTGTAAATCTATCCGGCTATTAAATAAAAGCTCTAAAAATATTGATTTTGATTGTTTGGCGGTGCTAGACTGTGCGGATTTAAAACGCACCGGGGATGTCTATAAATTGAATAAGGATAAGTTGCCGGTAATTAATATCGACCATCATATTAGTAACCGTAATTTCGGCGATGTCAACTGGGTCCAGCCGTATGCTTCTTCATGTTCGGAGATGGTCTACAGGCTTTTTAAAAAATTACACCTGCCTCTGGATTATGATAGCGCTTTAGCTTTATATACGGGGATCATGACTGATACCGGGAGCTTTCATTATTCCAACACTTCCAGTTTTACTTTTAAGGTTGTTGCTGAACTTTTGAAATTCGGGATCAACGTTACACAGGTTTACCGCAATACCTACGAGAATATACCTGTATCTGATGCCAGGTTACTGCTTAAGCTAATGTCTAAGGTCGAATTTTTTTGTCAGGGTAAAGTCGTAGGATTCCAAATTAAAAAAGATTTGGTTAAGAGTAAAAAGTCATTTATTGATTTAGCGGATTTGCTTTTAAATTTTGGTCGTTCAATTAAAGGAGTAGAGGTGGTTGTGCTGTTTAAGGAGAATTTAGGGAATAATTGCGAAGTGCGCGTTAATTTAAGAAGTCAGGGCAATGTCGATGTGAATAAGGTTGCTTCTTTTTTCGGTGGCGGCGGGCATAAGCCGGCCGCCGGTTGTACCTTAAACGGTAAAATTGAAACAATCGTGAAAAAAGTTATTGCAAAAATTCAAGAGTCCCTAACTTAATTAAAAATGATCATAATCCGCGGAATAAATAAAATTAAAAAGTATAAAGGGGCGGTGGTTGCTCTGGGGGTTTTTGACGGAATGCATCGCGGGCACCGTAATATTTTACAGGATACCGTAAAAATCGCCCGTAGGATCAAGGGCACCAGTATTGCTTTAACTTTTTTTCCGCACCCTCAGAATAAAGAAAGCCTTTATTCTCTGGAGCACCGCTTGAGGTTGATTGCCGAATTGGGGGTTGATGTATGTGTGGTGGCTAAATTCAGCCGTAGTTTTGCTAAGATTTCCCCGGTTGATTTTATAACTAAAATATTAGTCAAGAAAATCGGCGCCCGCTTTATTTGTGTGGGTAAGAATTTTCGTTTTGGTAATCAGGCCAGGGGAGATTATAAATTATTGAAGCAGGCCGCCGGTAAATATAATTTTAAACTTAAAGCTTTTAATATCATAAGATCAAAAGGCCTGGTGATCAGCAGCACTGTGATCAGGAAATTAATTAAGAGCTCCGAGATTAAAAAAGCAGAGGAGCTGCTTGGCCGCAGGGTAAGTATCTTAGGCTCAGTGATTAGAGGTACAAAGCTCGGCAGGTTATTAGGTTTCCCGACGGCCAACATTAATCCGCATCATGAGGTTATTCCCTCTTCCGGGATCTATGCGGTGCAGATTATATTTTGCGCTAAGGTCTACAATGGTATTTGTTATATCGGTAGACGGCCTACGATTCATACTAAGAATCGCTCCATTCATGTAGAGGCGCACATATTTAATTTCCGTAAAAATATTTATGATAAGTTACTTGAAATCCAATTTATAAGAAGGATCCGCACGGATAAAAAATTCACTTCTATCCGGGATTTATCCTACCAGATTCAAAAAGACGTAATTACTGCACACAAGCTTCTGCGTTAATCCGCTAAATACCACTATCCCTAGATGTTTGCAGCCCTTTAGTCCACAATTTATTGTGTTTACTGTATTTAGGTAAAATTTTCTCTTGACAAAAGGGATGATTTTGTCTATACTTTGGCTATTAGTGGGAGAAAGTGGAGTAAAGTGGTAGGACAGAAAAAATGTTTTATGGTGAGTTCGAACATTCTATAGATCGTAAGGGCAGGCTGATTTTGCCGGCTAAATTTCGCGAAGTTGCCAAAAGCCAATTCGTGGAAAAATTTTATGTCACCCGCGGCCTGGATAAATGTCTTTTTATGTTTTCTGAGGAGGAGTGGCGTTCTCAGGAAAATAAATTTAAATCCATGTCTTTTACTAAACAGCAGCCGCGTATTTTCAACCGGATGTTTTTTAGCGGGGCGCAAGATGTAACTTTTGATAAGCAGGGCAGGATCCTGCTGCCGCAATACCTGAAAGATTTTGCCGAGATCAAAAAGGATGTGATGATCGTCGGGGTTTCCAGCCGCATCGAGATCTGGGCTAAAAATTTATGGCAGGATTTTTACGCTAATAACCGTCAGTCTTTTGAAGAAATTGCCGAAAAATTAATGGATGTATAAATGTTAGAAACAGTTTGGCATGTGCCGGTAATGCTGCAGGAAGTTATAGATTATTTAAGGCTTGAACCGGGACAAACAATTGTAGATGCAACTCTTGGCTGCGGCGGACACAGCTTAGAGATTTTAAAAAGAATTACCCCCGGCGGCAGGCTTATCGGCTTAGACCGCGATGAGGATTCATTGGCAATCTGCAAGGAAAGACTGAGTGAATTTAAAGAGTCTTGTGAATTTGTACATGCTAATTTTTCAGATCTCGATCAAGTTTTAGAAAAGCAGGGAATTGATAAGATTGACGGAATTGTTTTTGATTTGGGGATTTCCACGCATCAGCTCAAAGATGCGCAGCGGGGTTTTAGTTTTCAGGAGGAGGGGCCGTTAGATATGCGTTTAGATAAGAGCAGTTATATATCAGCGTATGACTTGGTGAATAATCTCAATGAAAACGAGATCAGCCATATGCTCTGGAATTTCGGGCAGGAGCGCTGGCATAATCGTATTGCTCGTTACATTATTGAAGAACGCAGGAATCAGCCTATCGCCACTACTGCGCAATTAGCTACTTTAGTGATGCGGGCCATTCCTTTTAAGTACCGTAAGAGTTACTACCGCATCCATCCTGCCACGCGTACTTTTCAGGCAATCAGAATTGCGGTAAACCGTGAATTAGAAATTTTAGAAAGTGTTGTCAAAAAAGCGGTCGCCGTTTTAAATGAACAGGCCAGGATATGCGTTATTTCGTTTCATTCTTTAGAAGACCGGATAATTAAACATACATTCCGCGCGCTCAAAGCCGAAGGAATGGTCGATATTATTACACCTAAACCCCTGACTCCTACTGTAAGCGAGATAGAGAGAAATCCTCCTAGCCGCAGCAGTAAATTAAGGGTAGCCCAAAGGATATCATAAGATGAAGCTTACCAAATTCCTATCCGCAGTTGTATTTGTCACCTCGTTTTCCGTTCTCTATGTCTATCAACAGAGTGAAATTTTCCGCCTGGCTTATTTAGGCCAGAAGAAACAAGCAATATTCACGGAATTACTGGATAAAAACACCGCCTTAAGATATAATATTAACAAAAGTTCTTCTTTGGTGAATATCGGCGAACGCATCGATCAAAGCGCTGATTTCCAGATGCCGGATAATTACCGTTTTGTTAAATTTGTTTCTTCAAGGGATGGTTTGAAGGTTGCGGATGAGAATCAAAACAGGGAAGGCTTGCTGGCGCACATCTTTAGTTTAAAGCGCGAAGCTCAAGCAAAAACAATTAACCCCTAATATTTATTACTCCTAAAAAATTTAGTGTATATCAGTAATTATCGCCGAAGGAATAAGGCGGTATTTTTAGTTTTCTTTATTTTTCTTCTGCTCTGTGTCGGCCGGCTTTTCTTCATCCAGTTTTTCCGTTCAGCTTATCTTACTTCAATAGCCAATAAACAGCATAATCAGCTTGTAGAGCTGGAGCCGCGTCGCGGAGCAATTTATGATTGCAACCTTAAGACTCAAGCATTTAATATGTCTCTGGATTCTTTATATGCAGTTCCCAATAGCATTAAAGATAAAGAGTATGTTATTAATAAATTATTGCCTATTCTGGGTTTAGAGCGTGTATATCTTGAGGACAGGCTTTATCGTAAAAAAGCTTTTATCTGGATTGCCAGAAAGTTGACCCCGGAGAAGTCTGAAGAGATTAAGAAGCTTAACATTAAAGGGTTGGGTTTCATGAAAGAAACCAAACGTATTTATCCTAATAGTTATTTAGCTAGCCATGTTATCGGTTTTAGCGGTATGGATAATATCGGACTAGAAGGCTCAGAAAGGGATTTTAATAAATATCTGTCTGGAACAGCCGGTTGGGCGATCTTCTTGCGCGATGCCCGGTTAAAGAAATTAGATATCTGGGAAAAGATGGTTCTACCTATCGACGGGCTTGATCTGGTTTTAACTGTTGATGAAGTTATTCAGTATATTGCCGAAAGAGAGCTGGAAAAAGCTTTTAAAAATTCTCGCGCAAAAAGCGCCAGCATTATCGTAATGGATCCGCATACAGGTAGAATTCTGGCGATGGCCAGCCGTCCTACCTATGATTTAAATAGCCATTCCAGAGTCAATAAGGATTCAATGCGCAATCGTTCGATCTGCGATTTGTTTGAGCCGGGATCTGTTTTTAAAATTGTTACTGCTGCGGCGGCCCTGGAAGAAAAGAAGGTTACCGAGGATGCAATTATTTTTTGTGAAAACGGGGCGTATAAAATAGGAGGGCGTATCCTGCATGATTATCATCCCTATGGTAAGCTTACCTTCAGGCAGGTAATTGAGGAGTCTAGCAATATCGGCACAGTTAAAGTAGCCATGCTTTTGGGGCCGGATACACTTTACCGGTATGTAAAAGGTTTTGGTTTTGGAGCAAAATTAGGATTTGATTTATCGGGTGAGATTTCCGGGATGGTCAGCCCGGTTAAGCAGTGGTCCAAAACTTCGATTACAGCTATACCTATGGGGCAGGAAGTTGGTGTGACTGTTTTGCAATTGGCGAGTGCAATTTCTGCAATTGCCAATGGAGGCCAGTTGATGAAGCCTTATATTATCGATTCCATACGCGATAACCAGGGGCAGATAATCAAACAAAATAAACCGACATTGATCCGTAAGGTTATTTCGGTAGATACGGCTATGCGGATCAAGAAGATCCTTACCGGAGTAATCGAGGAAGGCACCGGTAAGATGGCTAAGGTTCCGGGTTTTAGCGCCGCAGGAAAAACTGGTACTGCTCAAAAAATCGAGGAAAATGGAAGATATTCGGATAGTAAATTTGTTGCATCATTTATAGGCTTTGCTCCGGTAGAAGATCCCATTTTAACTATTGTTGTTACGGTTGATGAGCCACATGGGTCACATTTTGGCGGGGTAATTGCTGCTCCGGTATTTCAAAGAGTTGCCGCTGATGCGATACGTTATATAAAAGGAAATGAGACGCCTGTTGAGGTATCGAGACAATGAAAATCGCAGGTATTGAAATTAAGGGTATTACTGCTGATTCTAAAAAAGTGAGGAAGGGGTTTGTTTTTGTGGCGATTAAGGGAAACCGGCAGGATGGCAGCGTCTTTATTAATGAAGCAATTGCTAATGGTGCAAGCGCCGTTGTGGTAGAAAAAAAGCCGGTGAAAATTATAATCCCTCAAGAAATTAAATTAGTTCTGGTAAATGATTGCCGGGAATTTTTAGCAAAAGAAGTAAGTAAATTTTACGGGTCCGCATCAAATAAACTTAAAATCGCCGGGATCACCGGCACCAACGGAAAAACGACTATTGCTTATTTGATTGAGGCCTTAGCTAATGAATCCGGCGCATCAAGCGGAGTTATCGGCACGATCAATTACCGTTTTCCGGGCAAAACTGTCGTAGCTAAGAATACTACCCCCGGCTCCGAGGAGTTGCAAAAATTACTTGCGCAAATGCTGGCCCGAAGAGTTAAGTATTGTGCGTTGGAGGTTTCATCTCATGCCTTAGATCAGGATAGGGTAGCCGGAATTAATTTTAGCCGGGCTATTTTTACTAATCTTACCCAGGACCATCTTGATTACCATAAGAATTTAGAGAATTATTTTTCTGCTAAGGCCAAGCTCTTCGGATCTCTAGTGCCTTCAAGCGTTGCGATAATCAATAACGATGATAAATACGCCTGTCGGATCAAAAGATTAACGCCGGCTAAAATCATAACCTATGGAATTAAAAATCGTTCTACAGTTATGGCCTCTGATATTGATTTCCGGATGCAGGCAACTGAGTTTACTTTAATTGCTCCGAAAATAAAGCTTAGGATTAAGACAAATTTGACCGGCCGGTATAATATTTATAATATACTGGCAGCAATTGCCTGGGGAATAAGTGAGAGATTAAAGATTACGGATATTAAATCTGCGATTGAGAAATTTAAAAATGTCCCCGGAAGGCTGGAAAGAATTAGCTCTAAGCAAGGGTACGCTGTCTTTGTAGATTATGCGCATACTCCGGATGCTTTATTTAATGTGATTAGTACTTTGAGATCGTTAGTTAAAGGTAGGATTGTGGTTGTTTTTGGTTGCGGAGGAGAGCGGGATAAGTTAAAGCGTCCGGAAATGGGCAAGATAGTTACAGAATTGGCAGATTATGCGATCCTTACCAGCGATAATCCGCGTAGTGAGAATCCTGGGCAGATTATTGATGATATCTGTGCGGGTATTGTTAAGGATAACTACTGTTTAATCGTTGAGCGCGCTCAAGCTATACGCAAAGGTTTAGCTTTGATAAAAAAAGAAGACTGCCTGCTTATTGCAGGTAAAGGCCATGAAAACTATCAGATATTAAAGAATAAAGTTTTGAATTTTAGCGATCGAAAGGTAGCCCAAGAGTGTTTAAAGTTAATGAAATAATTAAAGCTGCATCCGGCAGGCTCCTTCAGGGTAGCTTTAAGAATGAGCTAAGCGGTATTTCTACCGATTCAAGAAGCTTAACTGCGCAGGAAGCGTTTCTTGCGCTTAAAGGAACTAATTTTGACGGGCATGATTTTATTGATGAAGCTTTAAAAGCAAAAGCCGGCTGTTTAATCGTAGATAAAGAGCTGGATTTTGCGGTTCCTAAAGAGATTGCAGTTATCAGGGTTAAGGATACGATTTTAGCTCTGGGGGATATCGCCGGGTATCAGAGGGAAAAATTTAATTTGCCGATCATTGCTGTTACCGGCTCAAACGGCAAAACTACCACCAAGGAGATGCTTGCCTGGATCTTATCTGGTAATGCCAGGGTATTAAAGAATGAAGGGACCAAGAATAATGCTATCGGCCTGCCGCAAACATTGATCCAGCTTACCGAGAAAGATAATTTTGCGGTGGTTGAGATCGGCACCAATCACTTTGGGGAGGTTGATTATCTGGCTAAAATTGCCCGGCCCAATATCGGATTAATTACTAATATTGCTCCAAGCCACCTGGAGTTTTTGAAAAATTTAAACGGAGTATTAAAAGAAAAGTCAACCTTATTGGATAATCTGAAAAAACCCGCAATTTCCGTGCTTTGCGCCGACGATAAACTGCTCAGGCGGATCATGTTTGAAAAAAACCGTGAAGGGTGTGTTTTTAGTTATGGGATCGATGAAAAAAGTGATTTTTGTGCTTCAGCTATTCAAGTCGGGGATGGAAAGGTGGAATTTAAAGTTAACCGTGAATCTAATTTTATGCTGTCAACATTGGGATATTATAATATTTATAATGCCTTAGGGGCAATTTCAGTTGCACGGATATTAGGTTTTAGCTATGCGCAGATCGGATCAAGATTAGCGGCTTTTAAATTTCCCAAAGGAAGGCTTAATCTTATTGTGCGTAATGGGCTTAAATTCATTGATGATACCTATAATTCCAATCCTTTTTCATTTAAAGCTGCGCTCTCTGCTTTAGATAGCGCAAAGTGCAGGGGCAAAAAGATCCTGATTATGGGTGATATGTTGGAGTTAGGGGAACAAAAAGAATTATTGCATAGGCAAATCGCAAGGAGTATAACTAATAGCTGTGATCTGCTGGTGGCAGTAGGTAGTTTAGCCAGGCTCACCGCAGAGGCAGCCCAGGGAAGCGGATTTAAGAAGGAAGACATATTCTGCTGTCAGAATTCCCAAGAAGCAAAAGACCTATTGTTAAACAAAATATCTCCGGGAAGAAATGACCTGATTCTGGTAAAAGGATCCCGGTCGATGAAAATGGAAGAGGTTTTAGAAATTTAATGCTTTATCATCTGCTTTATCCTTTAAGAGATTTCATTTCCGCATTTAATCTATTCCGCTATATTACTTTTCGCGCCAGCATGGCTGCCTTAACCGCTTTTATCTTAAGCTTGATTTTTGGCCCGCCGCTGATTAGAAAATTAAAAGCTTTAAAAATCGGTGAGAAAATCAATAAGGCTGACAGTATTAAGCTGGATGATTTACATAAGCATAAGCAGAGCACGCCGACGATGGGAGGTATTCTGATTTTGGCGGTGATTACAATTTCAACTTTGCTCTGGGCGGATATCTCTAACCGCTGCATCTGGATTGTTCTGTTTAGCACTATTTGGCTGGGATTAACCGGCTTTATGGATGATTATTTAAAGCAGGTAAAGAAAAAATCCAACGGGTTATCTTCCGGCATTAAAATTACCAGTCAGATTGTTCTGGGTTTGATATTGGGGATCATTCTGATTACGGATGCCGGGCATAAAGCAGGCTTAGAGATTCCCTTTTTAAAAGGCATTAATCTTGATTTAGATGGTTTATATATTTTATTTGTAATATTGGTGATTACCGGTTCATCGAATGCCGTAAATCTTACTGATGGCTTAGATGGATTGGCGATCGGGATTGTGGTAATGGTGGGGATTGCATTTTCCATACTGTGTTATGTCTCGGGTAACATTAACTTAAGCAGCTACCTGCTCATCCCTTATATCAAAGGAGGCGGGGAGTTGGCTATTTTCTGCGCTAGTATTGTGGGAGCCGGTTTAGGCTTTTTATGGTTTAACTGTTATCCTGCCTCAATCTTTATGGGGGATGTCGGATCCCTGGCTTTAGGCGGGGCGATCGGAACCGTAGCGTTATTAATTAAAAAAGAGTTGCTGCTGATTATTGTCGGAGGCATATTTGTTGTGGAGGCGCTTTCAGTTATATTGCAGGTGGCAAGTTTTAAGCTGACAAAAAAACGTATTTTTAAGATTGCTCCGCTGCATCATCATTTCCAATTTTTAAATTGGCCCGAAAATAAAGTGATCGTTAGATTTTGGATTATTGCCGGTTTGCTTGCCCTCTTTACTTTGGTTACTTTAAAGATCAGATAACCTGTCCATGCGTAATATTAAGTACTTCAAAAACAAAAAAATTACAATTGTCGGCCTTGCCCGTTCAGGGGTAGCTTGCGCGAATTTATTATATCGATTAGGGTCTCAGGTTAAGGTTACGGATATTCAAGATAATGCGCAGACCAGGAAGGCAGGCGCTAAACTTTGTTCAAAGGATATTATAGTTGAGCTGGGAAAACATAGCCCAGAATTTATTAAAGATGCGGATTTGATCGTTATTTCCCCCGGGGTTGCTTTGGATACTCAGCCGGTTAGATGGGCCAGAGAATTTAATAAGCCGGTGATCAGCGAGATTGAGATCGCCGGTATCTTATGTCCGTCGACGATTATTGCGGTAACCGGTTCCAACGGGAAAACCACAGTTACTACCTTAATCGGAAAAGTGCTGGCTGCATCCGGAAAAAATGTTTTCCTCTGTGGTAATATCGGTAATCCTTTTTGCGGTGAAGTAGAAAAGATGCAGGAGGCAGATTTCGTTGCTCTTGAGGTAAGCTCATTTCAGCTGGAGACAATTAAAGATTTTAAACCTAAGGTTGCCGTCATTCTGAATTTAACCTCTAATCATCTTGATCGTTATAAAGATATTCAGGAATACGGTGATGCTAAAAAGCGTATTGCGATGAATCAGGATAATAATGATTTTCTGGTTTTGAATAAGGATGATCCGTTGCTTAGCGATATTGCCAAGAATGTAAATTCAAAAGCAGTTTACTTTGGTAAGCAGGAAGGTTTAAATCCTAATCAAAGCGCGGTGCTTAGCGTAGGGAATATTTTCGGGGTAGATCCAGAGGTTATGCTTAAAGTTTTTAATGACTTCAAGGGGCTTGAGCACCGTATAGAGGAAGTGCGTAATATTAACGGAGTAAAATTTATTAATGATTCTAAGGCAACTACGGCGGATTCGGCAACCTGGGCGATCAATAATATTAATACTCCTATAATTTTTATTGCCGGGGGAAGGCATAAAGGTATCGATTACCGGGTTGTTATTGAACCGGCTAAAAATAAAGTGAAACAAATAATTCTGATTGGAGAGGCGCAAGGAGAGATAGCGACTGCTCTGAAAAATAAATTTACGATCGAAAATGCCGCTACGTTAAAGGATGCTGTGCAGAGAGCTTTTATTCTGGCTAAGCCGGGGTATACCGTATTATTTTCTCCGATGTGCTCAAGTTATGATATGTTCACAGATTATGAAGAGAGGGGAAGGGCTTTTAAAAAAATCGTGTTGAATTTAGCAAGGGAGAAAGTTTAGGTGGTTAGAAAGACGCGCATTAATTTGCTTACTGTTTCAGTTATACTTATCTCTGTGGGCATAGTAATGATTTACAGCTCTTCAAGTATTTATGCCTGGGAAAGATACAGGGATAGTTTTTATTTTTTAAAGCGGCATTTAGTTTTTTTGGCAGTCGGCGTTTTGCTGGCTTTTTTAACGATGTTTTTTGATTACCGTTTATTTAGGAAGCATGCCCGGTTTATGCTTTGGATTGCTTTGGTCGCGCTTGTCTTAGTGCTTATTCCCGGTATAGGTAGAGAGGTCTCCGGAGCCAGGCGTTGGTTTAGATTTAAATTTATCAGTTTTCAGCCTTCAGAGTTTGCCAATCTTGCGCTGATTATTTATATGGCTGATTTTATTGCCCGTAAAGGGGATAAGATTAAGTCTCTTTTTAAAGGGTTTATTCCACCGATATGCGTATTGGGTGCAACAGCTTTATTAATACTGATACAGCCGGATCTGGGTACGGTGGTTGCTTTAGGTAGCGTGATTCTGATTATGCTTTTTGTCGCAGGAACCCGCGGCAGTTATATTTTGAGTTTAATACTTTGTAGTTTGCCGGCAGCTTATTTCTTAGTATTTAGCGTGCCGTACCGTAGAGCCAGGATTATGGCTTTTTTGAATCCCTGGCTTGATCCAAAGGGAACCGGTTTTCAGATTATTCAATCACAGATCGCTATTGGTTCAGGGGGGATATTTGGCAGGGGGCTGGGCCATTCACAGCAGAAGCTTTTTTATTTGCCGGCTGCTCATACTGATTTTATTTTTTCAATTATCGGGGAAGAACTCGGGCTAATCGGCACATTGGGCGTTATCATATTGTTTATGATTTTTATTCAGCAAGGACTCAAGATTATTAAAAACGCCCAAGATAAATTCGGGTATTTTCTTGCTTTGGGATTAGTTTTAATGATCTCGCTTAAGGCGATTATCAATATCGGGGTCTCTTGCGGATTGTTTCCGACTAAAGGCCTGCCGCTACCATTTATTAGTTACGGCGGTTCTTCGTTGTTATTTGATATGGTTAGTTTAGGTATCTTGATTAATATTGCACGTTGCGGAGAGTATCCATAAGATGCGAATTTTGATCGTTACCGGTTCAAGCGGCGGGCATATTTATCCGGCGTTGGCTTTAATTGATTCACTGAAAGATTCAGCTAATGATTTATTATTGGTTCTGCCTAAAAAAAATCAAGATAGTTTTATTGTTGTGGAGGCCGTGCAAGTTAAATATATTCCCGCATCTAATTTGAGTTATAATTTAAATAGTAAAAATATAAAAGGGGTGTTTTTGTTTTTGTCAGGTGCCTGGGAGAGCCTGCGTATTGTTATAAAGTTCAGGCCCGAGGTGGTGGTAGGATTCGGCAGCTTAAATACGGTGGCCTTAGTGTTCTGGGCCTGGTTGTTCAGAATAAAAACCATAATTCATGAACAGAATGTCATCCCCGGTAGGGCAAATCGCCTGTTGGCTAAGCTGGTGGACCGGGTGGCAGTATCTTTTAGCCAAACGAAAAAATATTTGAATATATCCGCAAAAAAAATAATCTTCACCGGTAACCCGCTGCGCCAGGATTTGATCCGTATAGACAGAAAAAAGGCGCTTGATTTTTTAGGTTTTACCGATGGGAAATTCAACATTTTGATCACCGGAGGCAGCCAGGGGTCGCACAGATTAAATACTGTTTGCTCCGAGGCAGTATCTATATCGCAGAAAAAAGATAATTTTCAGATAATCCACATTACCGGAACAGGGGATTTCCTGGCGCTGCAGAAAAAATACCGCGCTTTGAATTTGACGAGCAAAGTTTTTGAATTTTTTTTAACCATGCAATATGCTTATAGCGTAGCGGATCTGATAATCTGCCGGGCCGGGGCCACTACCGTTGCGGAATTACAGAGATTCGCAATCCCGGCAATTCTGATTCCCTATCCTTTTGCATATGCTCATCAGAAAGCCAATGCCTGCGTGCTGCAAGATCTTAAAGCCGCTTTGATTATTAAAGATGAGGAGTTGACCGCTGAAAATTTAACCGATAGATTAGATGATCTTTTAATGAATCCCGATAAACTCAAAGCGATGCGCAAGGCTTATGGGCAGCAAATCTCTACGGATGCCGCATTCTTATTGGCAAAAGAGGTATTAAATTTAAAGTAATGTGCCGATTCAGATTTTTATTATTATTTTTATTTTTCCCCATCGTTGCCTTTGCGGCTAAGGGGGATTGGCAGCTGTTGAAATCTACGCATTTTTTTATTTATTATAAAGAGGCGCCGCAGAGCACAGTTGAGCGGTTAGCCCAGGCTGCAGAGAGCTGTTATAGTAATATTACCAATGAGTTAGGTTTTAACCGTTTTAATTTTTGGACTTGGGACAGGAGGGCAAGAATTTATATATTTGATACTCAGCAGGATTACCGTAAAGACACCGATGCTCCTGATTGGTCAGCCGGGCAGGCCGCCGTAGCAAATAAATTGATCAAGACCTTTGTGACTGCTCCGGGATTTTTAAATAATATTCTTCCTCATGAATTGGCGCATATAATTTTTAGAGAGATGGTTGGTTTTAATAATCCTGCTGTGCCTCTCTGGCTTGAGGAGGGGGTGGCAAGTTATCAAGGGGAAAATATTTATGCGGTTAAAGCAAAGTTAGCCGAAGGAATAAGGAGCGGGAATTTTATTTCACTGGGTGATTTAAGCAGGTTGGGATTATCAAAGTCTGAGGATAAAGCCAGGGCAGCATTATTTTATGCAGAAGCATATAGTTTGGTAAAATATTTAATTTCGGAATTCGGCAGAGGTAAGTTTGTATTTTTCTGCCAGAGCCTGCGGGACAGCCGGAATCTTGCGGCGGCATTATCCAAGGCATATTCCTTTTCCAATATGGCTAATTTTGAAGAAGGTTGGAAGGCTTATATCTTAAGATGAAAAAATATTATCATTTTATCGGTATTGGCGGAATAGGGATGAGCGGGATTGCTCATCTACTGCTTAAGGGCGGCTCTAAAGTGAGCGGCTCGGATCTTAAGGGTAATCAGATTACCGAAGAACTTAAAAGTCTGGGAGCAAAGATATGCATCGGGCACAATGCGCAGAATATAGACGGCCAGGATGCAGTAGTTTATTCATCGGCAATAGACAAAGACAATTGTGAATTGCGCCAAGCGCAAATTTTAGGCCTACCCTTAATTAAAAGGGCAGAAGTCTTGGCTCTCTTGATGCAGGAGAAGACAGCGATAACCATTGCCGGCAGCCACGGTAAAACTACGACTACTTCACTGGTTTCTTGCATGTTGCTTGAGGCAGGGCTAAATCCTACAGTAGTTATCGGCGGAATACTTAAGAATATCAATGCCAACGCCTGCTTAGGCAGCGGGGAATTTTTTGTTGCCGAGGCCGATGAATCTGATGGGTCATTTTTAAACTATAGCCCCAAGTATTCAATTATCACTAATATTGACCGGGAGCATTTAGATTATTATCATGATTTCAAGCGGGAATTAGCGGCATTTGATTCTTTTGTCAGGCGCACTAAAGAAGGAGGCACTGTTATAGCTTGTTCAGATGATCCTCATCTTTTTAAAATGGCCAACTCTTATCAAGGAAAACATTTATTTTTCGGCCTCAATGATAATGCTGATATCCAGGCTAAGAATATTTCATTTACCGGTTTATCCTCTAATTTTGATTGCTACTTTAAAAATAAATTACTCGGGCATTTTCATCTGGCTCTAGGAGGCAGGCATAATATTTCCAATGCTTTGGCGGTAATCGGACTGGGGGAAGAGCTGGGTATTGATTTAGAATGTATACGCAGGGCCTTAGCAGGGTATAGGGGAGCCGGGCGTAGATTAGAAACAAAATTTAAAGATGATAAATATTTGATCATTGATGATTATGCTCATCATCCTTCTGAGATCAAAGCTACTCTTGAAGCGATTACTAATTTGAATGCCGGACGTAAAATCGTTGTTTTTCAGCCGCATCGTTATAGCCGCACCCAGTTACTCTTAGAGGAATTTACTAAATCTTTTGACCTGGCGGATTATCTGATTATTACGGATATTTATGCGGCAGGCGAAAAGCCGATAGACGGGGTGTGCGCGCAGAGTTTATTGAAAAAAATACAGGAATATACAAAAAATAAACCGGTATTATATTTGCCTAAAGAGGATATTCTTGAGCATCTCTTAAGTATTATTCTCAAGGATGATCTGGTGATTACCCTGGGAGCAGGGGATATTGTAAAGGTAAGCGATGCTTTGGCCCAAAAACTTAAGTAAAAAAATAAAAACTAAAACTAAGTTAGCCAACCTTACGAGCTTTAAGATCGGGGGGCCGGCAAAATTTTTCTTTGAGCCTGCGGATATTAAAAGTTTACAGCGGGTCTTAGCTTTAGCTTGGCGTAGCGGTATCAAGGTTTTTATTTTAGGCTCAGGGAGCAATGTATTGGTCAGCGATTCAGGAGTAGACGGGCTGGTAATCAGATTAACGGCCAAGGTGTTTAGGGCTAATCACGCTCAAGGCACTTGTATAATAGCGGGAGGTGCTTCAAAATTAAGCCAGCTGATCTTATTTGCTCAAAAAAAAGGATTAACCGGATTAGAGTTTCTCGCCGGGATTCCCGGCACATTAGGAGGAGCACTGGCGGGAAATGCCGGAGCCTGGGATAGATCGATCGGAAAGCTGGTTAAGCAGGTAGATGTTTTAGATTATCGCGGGATCCCCAGAATAATCAATTATAAAGAATTAAAATTTGCTTATCGTAAATCCAATTTAGATAAGTGTGTTATTATTTCCGCTACACTTAGGCTGCAAGCTGCAGATAGAAATTCGATTGTGCAAAAGATAAAAGATTATCTTTTAAAACGCAGCAAAACTCAAGATCACCGCCTTCCTAACGCAGGATGTATTTTTAAAAATCCGGGACGTAATTTGGCAGGGGCTCTGATTGATAAATGCGGACTGAAGGGCAAAGCCAGAGGCGGTGCATCGGTTTCCAGGACACATGCTAATTTTATTTTAAATTCGCATCAAGCAAAATCCGGCGATGTTTTAGCGCTTATGGATTTAATTCAGAAAAAAATTAAATCAAGGTTTAAAGTTAAGCTTAAGCCTGAGATAAAAATATGGAAATAAAAGATTTTGGTAGAGTGGGAGTTTTAATGGGAGGTCCTTCTTCTGAGAGAGGGATCTCTTTGAAAAGCGGGCAAGCCGTATTGTCGGCGTTATTAGGCTTAAGGGTAGAGGCGGTAGGTATAGAAATAACCACGGATAACCAGGAAGAGAATATCAAGCTGCTCAAAGAGAATAATTTAAACGCAGCATTTATTGCTTTACACGGACGCTTTGGTGAGGATGGGGTAATTCAGGAGATCCTGGAGAAGATGGATTTGCCCTATACTGCTTCAGGGGTTGCGGCCAGCCGGCTGGCAATGGATAAAATCGGCTCGCTGGAGAGATTAAAAGCCGGAGGACTAGATGTCCCTATATTTCGGGCTGTCGATAAAACGGATTATCAGAAAACAAAAATTTTTAAAAATGACCTAGGGCTGCCTTTAGTAGTCAAACCGGCTAATCATGGTTCAAGTATCGGGATTTCATTTATTGAGCGCAATGAAGAGATATTTGCGGCTATCGATCTTGCTTTTCAGTTTGATGAACGTATAATAATTGAGGAGTTTATATCCGGCCGGGAACTTACAGTGGGGATCCTGGGGCAGGAGGCTTTGCCGGTTATTGAAATCGTGCCTGAAGGAAAGTTTTTTGATTTTGAAGCAAAGTATCAATCTGCTTTAACCAAATATATTGTTCCGGCCCATTTAGAGGAAAGTATTTTTAGAAAAGTTCAGCAGACGGCTAGAGAAGCCCACAGGCTTCTTGGTTGTTTTGGCTGTTCGCGTACGGATATCATATTAAGTAAAGATAATTGTCCATATGTTCTAGAGATTAATACTATCCCAGGGATGACCTCCAGCAGCCTTCTGCCTAAGGCCGCCAGGATTGCGGGCATAGATTTCAACCACCTTTGCATTAAATTATTGGAATTAGCTTATGAGAAAAAGAAGATTTAATCTACCCGTAAAAATTATTATTACTCTGGCGATAATTTCACTTGCTATCTCTTTTTTAATAGGATATATTTGGAAGGTATTGACGACTTCGGAATTTTTTTCGGTTAAGCAGGTTATCGTTAGAAATTCCGATGCGTCATTTGATTATCTAAAGGGAAGGAATATTTTCAGTTTAGATTTAGGCGTCCAATCGCGCCAGGTTGCTGCGGGGTGCCCGGATTGCCGTAAAGTAAGATTTACCAGAGTATTTCCCAATTGTATATTCATTGATTTTTTAAAACGCAAGCCGCTGGCCTTAGTTAAATTCTATCGGAATTTTGTAATTGATGAGCAAGGTGTATTGTTTTATTCGGATTCAACTGACGAGGAATCCGGGCTACCGGTAATCTATGGCTTAGAGACAAAGATATTTGCTCCTAAGCCGGGGACAAAATATAAGAGACTGGAGCTTGATCTGGCCATAAGTATTATAAAAGAATTTAACGCCAACAAATCATTTCGTGATTTTACTTTAAAAAGCGTTGATGTGAGAGATCTTTCCAGCGCAGGTTTTTTTGTTCTTTTGTCCAAGCTGATCGTTGATTATAAAAAGCCAGCTGCTCCGTTACCGGGATCTGGGTTCGAGGTGCGTACCGGAGAGACTAATATCAGAGGCAAGATGATGATTCTCGGTGGACTAGTCATACAGGCTCATAAGGATTGGGGAAATATTAAATATATTGATTTAAGGTTTAAGGAGGCGGTAATTAAGCTAAATAATGCTAAATAATTATATCTGCGCAATTGACATAGGTTCAAATAAAATTTCTGCTTCATTGGCAAAAATAAAGAAGAATCGTATTGAGGATATCTTTTTTGATTGCCTGCCTTCTAGCGGAGTAAAAGAAGGAGTTATCGTCGACGCTACGCAACTGGTTGTTTGTCTGGGTAAGATCATCAAAAGCCTGCGGGCCAAATCCGGATTAAAGATAAAATTTATCCATACTAATTTTTCCGGCAAAGATATCTCCACTAAACATAGCCATGCGATTATTCCGCTTGCTGAGCGCGGTAATAAAGTAGTTACTTCAACCGATATAGCCTCTGCTAATGAACAGGCGCGTATCCTGGGCTCAAGCTTAGAAGATGAAATAATTCATGTGATTCCGTCCAGTTATTCTATAGATTCTAAAAGCAATGTTATTAATCCGATCGGTTTATACAGCCACAGGCTGGAGGTAGATTTATATTTAGTTTGTGCTAGGCTTTCCTCTTTGCAAAGTTTAAGCCGCGCTGTAAGCCAATGCGGATGCGAAATCAGAAGTCTTTCTTTTTCAGGGCTAGCTACCAGTAAGGCGGTGCTGGGTAGTAAAGAAAAGAAAGGGTTAAGCGTATTTTGCGATGTAGGTAGCGATGTTACGGAGTTGCTTATATTTAAAGACGGACTTCTGCAGGATATTCAGATCCTGCCCTTAGGCGGCAACAGCATGACCGAACAGCTTTCCGAAGGATTGAAAATTAATTTTGAGCTGGCCGAAGATATCAAGCGTTCCTATGGAATTATTGCGGATGCAAGCAGTATTCCGGAAAATAAAGAAATTTTAGTTAAGAAAGATGAATTTTATAAGCCGATCAGGCAGCGCGAAGTAGTGCAGATGGCCACTAACTTCGGACGCCTGATCTGTTCGCAGATTAAAGAGGTTGTGGAGAGAAAAGTGGCATTGCATGAAGTTGATAATTTTATTATGGTCGGTAAAACCCTGCTTACTGACGGATTTATTGAGATGATGGAGACTGTGACGGGCATTCCCGTAAGTATCGGCAGGATCCATAATCCGGAGATTGCAGCGTTAGCCAAAGAGAATAGTGATCTATCCGGACAGAAATATTTGACTTATCTGACCTGTCTGGGAATGATCTGTGAAGACCTGGAAGGTAAAACAATAGGAAATCTTGCAATAGTAAAGCCCGCCAAGAACCTGCTTTTCAAAGTAATTAACCGCTGCAAAGAAGTTTATCAGGAATATTTTTAATTTACGCACCTGCGGAACACCGGCGCAATACCATTAAGCACCGGGTGTACGCATCTGTTTTGTCTGTGTTTTCTCGGGAACGCTTGTTACGGCTCGGCGTGCCGTAACTGCGCTCGGATCGGCTGGCGTCGCTTTCATTGAGTATCAATAGCCGGTGAATCGTGCCCGCTCCTTGCCTCCACGTCCCTCGAAAACACAGCCCAGCCAGACGCTATTAATTTTTTAAAATCTTAGGATTTGTGGTATAGTAATATAAATTAGCAACGTATTTTTATAGTACTGAAAGCAGTGGAAAGGAAATAAAAAATAGGAAGAGGGATGGAAAAGAGAAAGCAAAAGTTTATGATTAAACAAGGAATTATTATATTAGTAATTTTAATCCTGGCAGGATGTTATGTCTCTTTTGGTGAAGATAATGAACATAAGCCTCCAAAAGATTATAAAGAGTTCCAAACCCGAGCTACCGAGTTTTTTGACGTATTACCAAACACTATAGTTACTGTAACGTTCGAAATCTATGATGTAGATGATTTTGTGGGTTGGTATGTTGATTGTGAGCTAGTAGATGTAAAATTGATAGATCCAAAAGGTAATTTATATCCTTATAAGCGTGCTTCCGGTCCGCTTGAAGGATTAGGAAAAGCATTACATTTTAAAGTTAAAAATCCGATCTTTGGCCAATGGAAAATGGTTTTTTCTCAGGCAAGAAAGCTTCTACATTGTTGCGTATGGATGTACGCTTATTCTGATACAGAAGGTGCTTATAAAAAACTCACCGTTGAATCCCCAAAAACTAATTAATTCAAAAATTCGAATTAACGTTTACCGTTTTGTTCTTTTATGTATTTGACCCTCGTGGGTTATTGTGTATAATATATTATCTATGATTAAAGAGAACATAAGCAGAGTTAAACACAGGATTGAACAGGTTTGTGGGAAGGTCAAGACTGATCCTGATAAGGTTACGTTAGTTTGTGTGACTAAGGGCAGGACGGTCGCTCAGATTTTAGAGGCTGTTAGTTTAGGTTTAAAGCATATCGGCGAAAGCAGAGTCCAGGAGGCCTTGGAAAAGTATAGCCAGATATCCGGAGTAACTTGGCATATGATCGGCCACCTGCAGTCGAATAAAGTAAAAGAGGCAGTAAAGATATTCGATCTTATTCATTCTGTTGATAGCGTTAGTTTGGCGCAAGAGATTAATAAGCAGGCTTTAAAGATCAATAAAGTTCAGGGTATTCTTTTAGAGATCAAAACTTCAGGAGAAGCTTCAAAATCCGGATTTGCCTTGCAGGATTTATCTGAAGTTTGGTCAGAAATAAAAAAGCTAAAGAATGTAAGAATCAAAGGTTTAATGACCATTGCTCCTATTGTGAGTGACGTTGAAGCAGCGCGACCGTATTTCTCAGAGCTTAGGCAATTGCGTGATAAATTAAATTCTGAATGGCTGCTTTCGATGGGGATGAGCGATGATTTCGAGGTGGCTATTGCAGAAGGCGCTGATATTATAAGGTTAGGTAGAGCGATATTTTCCCGCCAGTAATTTTAGAATCAGGCGGGAATTCCACATTGAAATATAACGCCATAATTGCGGGAGAGGGGAAATGATGGAAAAAATCGGTATTATTGGTTATGGAAATATGGGCAAGACGATCGCAGAACGCATAAGAGAGAACTATACGGTCTGTGTTTTTGATAAAGATAAGAATAAAGTCTCAGGCTTAAAAAATATAGCTGTTGCCGATAATCCTGCTGATTTAGTTAAACAATCCGAAATTATTATTTTAGCGGTCAAGCCGCAAGATTTTGATGTTCTGCTAAATGAGATCAAGTCTTTTACGCAAGATAAATTAATCGTTACTATTGCCGCCGGTATTACTACTGGCTACATCAAGAGCCGCTTAGGTGAAGAAACACGCATCATCAGGGTTATGCCGAATATGCCGGCTCAAATCAATCAAGGAGTATCTGTTTTATTCAAGGGCAAAAATGCTACCGCATTAGAGTTTAATTCAGACTGGCAATTAGCCTGGCAGATATTCAGTTATTTCGGTTTAGAGTTGGCGGTGGATAATGAAGAGATGATCAATGCCGCAACGGCAATTTCAGGAAGCGGCCCGGCTTTTTTCTGCTATTATATCAAAGCTAAAGCTAATGCGCAAAATAAACGGGAGGAGTTTATTAAAATGTTAGCCGATGCTGCGGTGAATCTTGGTTTTGACCGTGGGGAGGCTAAGGTTTTATCACAAGGCACTGTTGACGGTATCATTGCTATGTTGATCCAGAAGAATTTATCGTGCGAAGATATAATCAAAATGGTTGCTTCAAAAGGAGGAACTACTCAAGCCGGCCTGGAAGTATTAGAAGCAGGCGGGACTCTGGATGAAGCAGTGAAAAAAGCTAAAGAACGAGCGGATGAATTAGGGCAAAGCCTGCCTACCGGCAGACAGGGAGCTTAATATGTTAAAAATCGGAATTATCGGAGGAAGTGGTTTATATAAAATCGAAGGGATGGAGGTAATCAAGAAGGTAGCGGTCAAGACCCCTTTTGGAAATCCTTCGGATAAATTTACTCTCGGAAAATTAGAAGATAAAGAAGTAGTTTTTCTTCCTCGCCATGGAGTAGGTCATCGTATTTCGCCCAGCCAAATAAATTACCGGGCTAATATTTTTGCGATGAAAAAATTAGGGGTGGAGCGGATTATTTCGGTAACTGCCTGCGGAAGCCTGAAAGAAGAAATGAAGCCCCTGGATTTTGTAGTGGTGGATCAGTTTGTAGATCGTACAAATCACGGCCGCGATATGACTTTTTTTGATCAAGGTATTGTCAGCCACATAGTTTTTAGCCATCCGGTATGTCATGAGCTTTGCGCTAATATTTATACAGCCGGTAAGTCATTAAATTTAAATATGCATAAAAGCGGAACTTATATTAATATGGAGGGCCCGCAATTTTCCACTCTTGCCGAGAGTAAGCTTTATCGTTCCTGGGGTATGGATGTAATCGGAATGACCAATTTAGCTGAAGCCAGGCTTTGCCGTGAAGCTGAGATTTGTTATGCTACCCTTGCCTGCATTACTGATTATGACTGTTGGTATCCGGAGCATGGGTCGGTAACTTTAGAGATGGTAATGAGTAATTTGCAGAAAAATGTTGATAATGCTAAAAAAATAATTTCTAAAGTGATCAAAGAATTGAAGCCTGAACGCAAATGTAGTTGCCAAAATGCATTAAAATTCGCAATCGTTACAGATAAAAAACTTATCCCCTCTAGAATTAAGAAGAATTTAGGTATAATTATCGGTAAATATGTAAAATGAAATCTGAGAACCCCGGATATAAAGACACTCTGAATTTACCTAAAACGGATTTTCCAATGAAAGCGGATCTTCCGAGAAGAGAGCCGCTTTCATTGCAGAAATGGATAGAGCAGGGTATTTATCAGCTCATCAGTAAAAAATCTAGCTCAAAGCCAAAGTATATTTTGCATGATGGCCCGCCTTATGCTAATGGTAATATCCATATCGGCCATGCTTTAAATAAAACGCTTAAAGATATTATTGTAAAATACAAAACTTTGCGGGGGTTTTCATCCGCTTATGTTCCCGGCTGGGATTGCCATGGTCTGCCGATTGAGCACCAGCTGCTCAAAGAGCTTAAAATTCATAAATCTCAAATTTCTCAATTAGATTTCCGCAAAGCTGCATATGTTTATGCGAATAAATTTGTGGAAACACAAAAAGAGCAGTTTAAGCGCCTGGGCGTGTTTGCCGACTGGGAAAATCCATATCTTACTTTAACCCATGATTATGAAGAGAGCATTCTTAATAGTTTAGCCGTACTTAATGAAAAAGGTTACCTGTATCACGGGTTAAAGCCGGTAAATTGGTGTTCTAAGTGCGAAACGGCTCTGGCTGAAGCTGAAGTTGAATATGAAGATAAAGGTTCGCCTTCAGTTTATGTAAAATTTAAACTTAAATCACAAAAAAATTTTCAGGATGAAAGTTTTTTGGTTATTTGGACAACTACTCCCTGGACGCTATTGGCTAATGTTGCCGTAGCCGCACACCCGCAGTTTACCTATCTTTATATTAAAACCGGAAAAGGTAATTTTATCATTGCCAAAGATTTACTAGCTAGTTTCTTAACTAATTGCGGTATTACGGAACATGCGATTATTAAGGAATTTAGTGGAAAGGCATTGGAGGGATTGATCTATACGCATCCTTTTTTGTCAAGAGATGGGAAGTTGGTTTTAGCTGATTATGTTTCGGCTGAGGATGGTACCGGTTTAGTGCATATTGCTCCCGGCCACGGAAATGATGATTATTTTGTGGGGATCAAATATAAGCTGCCGATGATCATGCCGGTTGATGCCAAAGGTATTTTTGATTCCAGCTGTGGAGAATTCAAGGGGCTGCCTGTTTATGAAGCCAATAAGCCGATCCTTGAAAAATTAGAAAAATCCGGCAATTTGTTGTTTCATTCCGATATCCGGCATTCGTATCCACATTGTTGGCGTTGCAAAAATCCGGTAATTTTTAGAGCAACAAAACAATGGTTTTTAAATATGGAGCATAAGGATTTAAGGAATAAATTACAAGAGATAATTCGCAGCAACGTAAAATGGGTGCCTGCCTCAGGGCAGGAGAGGATTTTGGCGATGGTGGCCATGCGTCCGGATTGGTGCTTATCCCGTCAGAGATATTGGGGGGTACCGATCCCGGCTTTAATCTGTAATGATTGCAAAGAAGAATTTCTCTTAACTCAAGTAATTAGGAATTTTGCCTGTCAAAGCGTAAAAACCGGTACGGATTGTTGGCTTGAACAGCCGATTGAGAATTTTCTCGAAGGCAATGTAAGCTGTCCGCATTGTAAAGGTAAGAATTTTTCCAAAGGCGCCGATATTCTGGATGTCTGGTTTGATTCCGGGGTAAGCGCGCAGGCGGTATTAAAGAAAAGAAAAGAATTGGAGTTTCCTGCTAGCCTTTATCTTGAGGGTTCGGATCAGCATCGCGGATGGTTCCAGTCATCGCTTATTTCTTCGGTGTGTGTAGAGGAGCTGGCGCCGTTTAAGAATGTGCTTACCCATGGTTTTGTAGTCGATGGGTCGGGGCGGAAAATGTCAAAATCAGCCGGCAATGTTATTTCGCCTTTTGAGATCATTAAAGATTACGGCGCTGATATTTTAAGGATGTGGGTTGCTTCCAGCGATTACAATGAAGATATTCGCATCTCGGCGGTGATTTTAACCCGCTTATCCGAAGCGTATCGCAAGATAAGAAATACCGCGCGTTTTATTTTAAGTAATTTGTATGATTATAATCCGGATATTCATAAAGCAGGGGATAAAGATTTTCGAAGAATTGATAAATGGATACTTTTGCGCCTGGATTCCTTATGCCTTGCGGTTGATAAGGCTTACGAGGATTTTCAGTTTCAAAAGGCTTATAAATTAATTTATGATTTTTGTAATGAAGACCTCTCGATGTATTATCTGGATATGGCTAAAGGCAGGCTCTATACTTGCGCTGCTGCATCGCCAGAGAGGAGAGCAGCCCAAACCGCATTATATGAAGTGCTTAATTCTTTAGTGAGGATTATCTCTCCGATTTTAGTTTTTACCGCTGAGGAGATCTGGCAGAATATGCCCAAAGAAAAAGATCAGTCTCAATTTATAAGCGTGCATCTTCTGGATTGGCCAAAGCCATATGTTTTCAGCCAGGAGGATAGGCTCTTGGAAAGCAAGCTTCAACCGGTCATTGATTTGATCCCGGTTGCGGCAAAAGCTTTGGAAGAGATGCGCTCTGCCGGTAGCATCGGCAGCTCCTTTGACGCGCAAATAAATATATTGACAAAAGACCAGGAACGGTATACATTCTTACAAAGCTTTAGAGTTGAGCTCTGTGAGATTTTTAAGGTTTCACAGATTGAGATCACTCTGGAGAAGGGAAATTGCGAGGAGCTCTCTATCAAAGTCGGCAAAGCAAGCGGAACTAAATGCCTGCGTTGCTGGAATTATTCTTTAGAGGTAGGTAAGGATCAAGAGCATCCTTTAATTTGTGATAATTGCCTTCTGGTAGTGAAGGGGGAAGTTAAGTGAAAAAAAGATTTTTAAAAAAGGATTTAAAGGATTTTAAAAAAATCGTGCTTAAGAAGAAGGAAGAAATATTGGACGATCTTAAGCATATTTCTGACGATACTTTAAGAAAATCGCAAAAAGAGGCCTCTGGGAATATCTCCGGATATACATATCACATGGCGGATGTGGCTACCGATAATTATGACCGTGAGTTTTCATTGGGCCTGGCTTCTAATGAAAGAAAATCACTCTATGAATTAGATGATGCTTTAAAGAGAATTGAAGAGGGAACATTTGGTATTTGTGACGATTGTAAAGGCGGCATTCCTAAAATCCGCTTAAGAGCGGTTCCTTCAGCCAGGCTGTGCATCAAGTGTCAGAAAAAAAGAGAGAAAAAATAAGGACCCTTCCTTAAATTAGATGATTCTTGTCATCATTTCCAGCGTTATTCTTTTAGATCAAGCTACTAAATTCCTGGCGATAAAGTTTTTACAGTTGAATCAGCCGGTTGTTGTCTTTAAAAATTTCCTTTATCTGACGCTGGTGCATAATCGCGGAGCAGCTTTCGGGATGTTCCAAAACCAGCTGTTGATGTTTGTGCTGATTTCGATTTTTGCTATTGTTCTTATTGTTTACAGCTTGAGAGATAAAAGAAATTCGCTCATCTATAGAATATCCTTGAGCCTGATTCTAGGAGGAGCAATCGGGAATTTAATTGACCGGGCGCGTTTAGGCTTTGTAATTGATTTTTTGGATTTTCGCGTTTGGCCGGTTTTTAATCTGGCTGACTCAGTAATCACCATTGCCGCAGTTTTACTAACCTGGGAGTTATTATTTAAGAAAAATGCTGCCTGAAATCTGCCATATCGGGTCATTTACGATTTATTCATACGGATTGATGTTGGTTTTAGCTTTTTTCGTTTGCGCTTACCTGGCTTCCCGGCAAGCAAGAAAAGAGGGGGTAGATCCGGAATCCATCTTTAACCTTTGTTTCTTTGTTTTTATTTTCGGAATAATCGGGGCTAGAGTTTTTTATGTTTTAAATAACTTTAGTTTCTATTTGCATAATCCTCTTGAGATCATTATGCTCCAGCACGGGGGGATGGCCTGGTTCGGCGGGTTGATTTTCGGCTCAGGAGCAGCAGCTATCTTTATCAAAAAAAATAAACTGGGATTGCTCAAGACGCTGGATTTATTGGTGCCATTTGTGGCTTTGGCTCAAGCCATCGGCAGGATCGGATGCCTTCTGAATGGTTGCTGCTACGGACGGCCTTCTGAATTCGGGATATATTTTAAAGTTTTTGATCAGGTTTTAATACCAACCCAGCTGTATTCGTCGCTACTTTTACTTCTGATTTTTTCTGTTTTAAGATTTATACAAAACAGGAAACATGCATTAGGCCAGGTTTTTTGCGCTTATTTGTTTCTGTATTCTCTAAAACGTTTTTTTATCGAGTATCTTCGTAATGATAGCCCCAGGTTGTTTTACGGGTTAACCCTCTTTCAAGTCCTGTCTTTAGCAGCATTCTTTGTTTCTCTTTTATTATTTATCAGGGTTATGAGCAGTAAGAAGAGATAATTATGAAGGAATTATTGATTAAAGTTTTCCCCGAACAAGCAAAAATGCGCCTGGATTTATTTTTGACGGATCACTCTGAAAAAAATAATTTAGGGCTTTCGCGCACCACGATTCAGAAACTTATCCGGGAAGGGAAAATTTCTTTAAATGCGCAGGCCTTTAATAAACCGCATCATAAAATAAGTTCTTTGGATGAGATAAGAGTGGTTATCCCGGAGAAAGAAAAAGCAGGATTTCTACCGGAAGAAATTCCTCTTGAGATTGTTTACGAAGACGATGATGTGCTGGTAATTAATAAACAATCCGGTTTAGTAATTCATCCGGCTGCCGGAAACCAGGAGCATACTTTAGTTAATGCTCTGCTGGGACGTAGGATGGAATTATCCGATATTAATAAGACTCGCCCGGGTATTGTTCACCGGTTAGATAAAGAAACCAGCGGGCTTTTAGTTATTGCTAAAAATAATGCCAGCCATTTAAAATTAGCCAAGCAGTTTTCCCAGCATACAATTACGCGTAAATATATTGCCATAGTTTGCGGCCGGGTTGAATTTGATGAAGATGTCATTGAAGCCCCTATCGGCAGGCATCCTCTCAAGCGCAAGAGCATGGCGGTTAGCTTTGCTCCGAATACTAAATACGCTAAGACATTCTATAAGACATTAAAACGCTCCAAGAATTTCAGCCTTCTGGAATTGCGTCCGTTTACCGGCAGGACGCATCAGCTCAGAGTGCATTTGGCCCATTTAGGTTACCCCATTTTAGGTGACACTAAATACGGAATAAATAAAAATTTCAGCCGCTTGGCTTTACATGCGCAAGAGATCGGTTTTGTGCATCCTTCTACAAATAAGTTAATTCACTTCACCAGTAAGCTCCCCGCAGAATTCCAAGAATTCGTTCAAAAAAATATCGCTTGATTTTCACGTAACTAATGTTATATTAAGGAGTAATAACTTTTAAAATTGAATTTGATGCTTTTATTATAGGAGGCGAAAATGTATCGTAAAGGTAAAATCATATTACCTGTTTTGATTGTTTTAATTATTATTTCATTATCTTTTGGTGGGGCATCCTTTTATTTATATCAGAAGGAGCATGCTAAAAATATTCAGCTTCAGGAACAGATTAGTCAATTAGGAGATCGCCAGCGGGCAACCGAGAAAAGGCTCGAAGATGCCAAGAAAACAGCTAGCGAACTTACCCTTAAATTACAGGAAGCAAGCTCTAAAGTGGAGGCATTGACTAAGGATCTGGCGCAGGGAAAATCAGCGCTTACAGAAGCGTCGAATAAATTAGAACAGTTTAAAGCAGACCTTGCGCAGCAGAAAACCTTGCGGCAGGATCTTGAGAATAAACTTACAGAAGTTCAGGATGAAGGCAAGCAGATTAAAGAACAGTTAAAGATTGTCCAGCAACAAAAGACAGAGCTGGAAGCTAAGTTTAAGAATATGGAGGCCGGTTCAGACGGAGTAGAACTTGGCAAAGTTGTTGTAAACGGAGGAGTTCCCATTGTAGATAATACTGCTAAAGGTAAATCTAAAGCTAAAGCGGCCAAACAAAAAATTGCTGCAGTTGCTCTGAAGCCGGCGGATCAAGACGTAAAAACGACTACTCCAGTAATTGTTCCGGAGAGTAAGATTATGATTGTAAATAAAGAATTTAATTTTGTGGTAATTAATTTAGGAAGCAAAGACGGCGTTAGCGTAGGGGATGAATTTTCGATAACCCGCGAAGGTAAATATATCGGAGACCTTAAAGTTGAGAAAGTCCATGATTCGATGTCGGCGGCAGGTTTTTCTCCTGAATTAAAAGATTTGATAAAAGAAAACGATAAAATAGCGCCCAAGGCAAAGTGAAGCCTTTTTTAATTAAAAATAAATCAATTCTCTGCGGTAAAGTCAATCTTCCCGGCGATAAATCTATAGCCCACCGAGCGCTAATTTTAAGTGCTTTAAGTTGCGGTAAAACCATCCTTAAAAATTTTCCGGTTCATGAAGATTCTTTAGCGACTTTAAATGCTTTAAGTGCTTTAGGGGTCGCGATACTGCGTAAAGGTAATCAGATTTTAGTTTCAGGTAAAGGCAGGGGGGGGTTAAGGAAACCAGGTAAGCCGATATTTGCGGGCAATTCCGGGACAACCTTACGTTTACTTTTAGGTGTTTTAGCTGCAGGGGATTTCAAGTGTAAAATTACCGCAGGTAAGTATCTGTCATTGAGGCCAATGGCTAGGGTGAATGTTCCTTTACGTTTAATGGGGGCAGATATCCGGGCAAAAATAAAAGCTAACCAGGAGTATGCTCCCATAGTTATAAATGGTGGGCATCTTAAAGGAATTGTTTACCGGCCGCCGGTTGCTTCGGCTCAGGTAAAATCTGCGATGCTTCTAGCAGGTTTATCTGCTAAGGGTAGAACCCGGATTATTGAAGGATTAAGCACTCGCGATCATACTGAACGCATGCTTAAATTTTTTGGCGCGAATATTTCCGTAAATAACAAAAGCATAACTTTGAATCCGGATAAAGATTTAATTACTCCGGGTGAGATTTATATTCCGGGGGATATTTCTTCAGCGGCTTTTTTTATGGTTTTAGCGGCAATCGCCCCTGGATCTAAAGTTAGCATAGAGAGGGTAAGCCTTAATCCCGGCCGTATCGGCATAATCAAAGTTCTTAAAAGAATGAAGGCAAAAATTAAAGTTACTACATTTAAAAGAAATATATCACAGGGATTTGAGCCGCTGGGAAATATCGTGGTAAGCAGTAGTAAGCTTAAAAGCACTATGATTGCTGCTTCCGAAATCCCTTCTTTAATTGATGAATTACCTATTCTTATGGTTGTTGCGTGTCTTGCTCAAGGCAAGACTATTATTAAAGATGCCGGTGAGTTAAGGGTTAAAGAGACTGACCGCATTAATTCGATGGTTAAAAATTTAAAGGGCATGGGAGCGGATATCTCAGTAAGTAAAACTGGCTCTCAAGAGAATATTATTATAAAAGGCAAGGGTAGGCTTTTTGGTGCTAACCTTAAGAGCTTTGGCGATCATCGTACTGCGATGAGTATGATCGTAGCTGCCTTGGCAGCAGAAGGCAAATCCAGGATTGATGATGTTAGCTGCATTAACAAATCCTTTCCGGGGTTTTTGGCCACTCTGCAGGCTTTATTAAAAGGGTAGGATGGGCAAATTTCGGTAAGTTTTTATTTGACAAAGGGTTTAATCTTTGTTAGAATTCTCCTACTGCCAAAATTCAGCAATTTCAGGAGAAATAACATGGGCAACTTCAGCCAAAAGTTAAAAAAAGCGATTAATTATATTTTGGGTCTTTTTTCCAATGATATGGGAATTGACTTGGGGACAGCTACGACCCTAGTTTTTGTTAAAGGTGAAGGGGTAGTGTTGTGCGAACCTTCGGTAGTAGCGATTGAGCGCGGTACTTCGCATGTCTTGGCTGTAGGAGATGAGGCTAAGCGTATGCTGGGCAGAACTCCCGGTAATATCATTGCCATCAGGCCGATGAGAGACGGAGTTATTTCTGATTTTGAGATTACCGAAGCTATGCTTCGGTATTTTATTAAGAAGGTGCATCACCGTAAAGTTTTAGTCAGGCCTAGAATTGTTATTGCCATTCCTTCAGGTATAACTGAAGTAGAGAGGCGAGCGGTCAAGGATTCTGCGGAGCGTGCCGGAGCAAGGGAAGTATTCCTGATTGAAGAGCCGATTGCCGCAGCTATTGGAGTAGGCTTGCCTATTCAGGAACCCGTGGGTAATATGATTATTGATATCGGTGGCGGGACTACCGAGATTGCGGTGATTTCATTGGCCGGCACGGTTTTTTCAAAATCCATTCGCATCGGTGGCGATGAGATGAATGAAGCGATAGTCGAGTATCTTAAGAAGACATATAATCTGATGATTGGTGAACGAACCTCAGAAGATATTAAAATCAAGATCGGTTCAGCTTATCCTTTGGAAGAAGAGATCAGCATGGAAGTAAAAGGAAGGGATTTAGTTGCCGGGCTTCCTAAAACTGTAACGGTTACCAGTGAAGAAATACGCGAGGCCTTACAGGAACCTTTGCGGGCGATACTGGAATGTACAAAAATTTCCCTGGAAAGGACTCCTCCGGAGTTAGCCGCCGATCTTATTGACCATGGTATTGTGATGGCCGGCGGAGGTTCATTATTAAGGGGATTAGATAAATTAATTTCCGAAGAGACCGGTCTCCCTGTGCATATAACTGATGATCCAATTACTGCGGTTGCCAATGGAACCGGAATTGTGCTCAGCGAAATCCAGTATCTTAAGAAAGTAACCGTACCGGTAAAAACCGAAGTACGTAACTAAGTTCCGCTACCTGGCGGATATCCCCACAAGGGGATACTCGCGCAATACCTTCTTAAGCGCGAGATGCTTTAGTATGAGATGTAGAGCCACCCATTCTTTAACTAAGTGTGTTTAAGCTATCCCGAAAATTTTTAATTAATTTTTTCCTCATTGCCTGCGCATTATTTCTGATTTTCAATTCTCTATCCTGTTATAAAAGATTCGCACAAGTCACTTTTGGTCCTCCACTTTCTTTCGTGGGCTTACTTAAACGTGAACTCTCCGGTATTATTTTCTATCATCGTAATATGATGCAAGCTGAAAGATTATACGATGAAGTAGATGCATTGCGCTGGCAACTGTCTGATTTAGGCGAACTTAATCGGGAAAATATCCGCCTTAGAGGGCTGCTTAGTTTTAAACAAAGATCTCCTTTGCGGTTAGTTGCGGCCAGAGTGATTGCCCGGTCGTTTGAGGCATGGAGCTCTAGTGTAGTTATTGATAAAGGCAAAAAAAGTAAGATCAACGCAGGGATGGCGGTGATTGATCTTCAGGGATTAGTCGGTAGAGTGATCGAGGCCACGGATAATAGTAGTAGAGTGATGTTAATTAATGACCCTAGCCAGGGTATTTCCAGCATTGTTCAGCGCAGCCGCCAAGACGGATTAGTAAACGGAACACTTGGTGCTAATTTAATTATGCGTTATCTCCCCGAGGATGCGCAGATCGTTAAAGGAGACCTGGTGATTACTTCTGAACTAAGTCAGATCTATCCTAAAGGTTTATTGATCGGTGAGGTAATTAATATCGGGAGCGATTTTTCCGGATTGAACCGTTTCGCCCAGATAAAGCCGGCAGCGCAACTTACTAGCATCGAAGAGGTATTTGTAATTATTCCATGAAAAAATGGTTGCTTTTGTTAATCATAGCTGTTTTAGCCTTTTTACAATTAATTTGGCCGGTTTTTCTGAGCTTCTTTAATTGTAAGCCGGACCTGCTACTGATTTTAATCGTGGCTTTAGTTTTTTATTTTGATTTTAAAACCGCAATTGTTTTTGCAATTATTGCCGGATTAACTAAAGACGCGTTCCTGCCGCAAGTTTTTGCGTTAAATACAATTTTATTTAGCATCTGGGGTTATTTAATTTATCTGTTGAGCCGCCAGATTTCTATTGAGGTTGTTTATGTGCGCTCAGCGATAGTATTAATTGCGGCTTTACTAACTAATATTATAACCGGCCTGCAAATTATAAATTCCGGATTAATTATTCCGCTGGGCATATTTTTACGTAGCCTCATCATCTCTTCAATTTATACGGCGGCATTATCGCCTTTGGTTTTTAAACTCGTAAAAAAATTAGCTGCTTAATTTTTAAAATATGGAAAGAAAGAATATATTAAATTTAATAATTATAATTACCTTCGCTGTTTTATTGATCGGATTATTGAATCTTGATATTTTACAGGGATCAAAATTCCGTAAACTTAGCGATAGCAACTCTATCCGCTTGATATCGCAATCCGGGGCTCGGGGTAATATTCTGGATCGTAATGGCGAGATTATTGTTGGCAGTAAAATTTCTTATGACGTAATGATCTTACCGGAAGAACCAAGCCATGTTGGCTATCTTCTAAGCCGGATCAGCCATATATTGAAGATAGAGCTTGGGCAGTTAAAGGCGGCATTAAAAAAGAATTTTATTTCATCCAGCGTTCCGGTTGTTATCGCTAGTAATATTGATCTTAAAAAAGCAATATTGCTCGGTGAATATCGAGCGGAAGAGCCGAGTATTATTATCACGCCTAAACCTTTGCGTAATTATCCGCACGGCTCTTTAGCGGCTCATGTTGTTGGCTATGTTAATCAGATCGACCGTTGGCGGCTGACTAAGCTGGAAGATTACGGGTATAAAACCAAAGATATCGTAGGTTTCGGCGGGGTAGAAGAGAAATATGATTACTATTTAAGGCAGGAGGAGGGTGGCCAGTCTGTTGAGGTGAACCATCGGGGGCAATTTATGCGTGTTTTAGGTTTCCAGGCTCCCACTAACGGTAGAGATATCCAACTGACTTTAGATCTTAAGATCCAGAAGATTGTTGAAGACAGTATGGCCGGTAGAAAAGGGAGCGCAATTTTGATGGATCCGCAAGATGGCCAGATTTTGGCGCTGGCCAGTTATCCTAATTTTAATCCTGCTGTTTTTGTGAATAACCGCTCCAGTCTTATTGCCGGGTTAATTAATAATCCCGATGCTCCGTTGATTAACCGCTCAATTAGTTCTAGCTATCCTCCGGCTTCCGTATTTAAAATGATTGTCGCCAGCGCTGCTCTTGAATTAAAAAAGATAGATACCTCGACCAGCTTTCTTTGCCAAGGCTCAACTATGGTGGGAGCAAGAAAATACTCCTGTTGGGATACTCATGGCAGGCAGAATATTTTTCAAGCGGTTGCTCATTCATGCGATATCTTTTTTTATAGAACGGGATTACTTGCCGGAGCGCAGAATATTCATGACTACGCTTTAAAATTAGGTCTTGGTAAAAATGTGGGTTTTGAATTGCCATATGAAACCAGTGGTTTTATTCCGTCTCCTTTGTGGAGGAAACTAAATAAATTTCAGAGCTGGTTTGACGGGGATACCGCGAATTTGGCTATTGGCCAGGGGGATTGTTTGGTTACTCCTTTGCAGGCAACTAATATGATGGCGGTCTTTGCTAATGGAGGTTTTCTGACCAGCCCGTATATTGTTAGAGCAGTAGGAGGATTGGATTTTAGTACCAAGAAGAAAAAATTAATTCCGGTAAAGTTTAAACAGAGTACTTTTAATACTATAATTAGCGGATTACGCAAGGTGGTATCTGATCCGGAAGGAACCGGTAATGCTTTATCTAGTTTACCGGTTAAGGTTGCCGGTAAAACCGGGACTGCTCAGGTGGCCCGTAAAGCTACCCATGCCTGGTTTTTGGGTTTTTTCCCGTTTGATAAGCCCAAGTTTGTAATCTGTATTTTTTTAGAACACGGCGGCCCGGGACATACGGCTAGCGTTGTGGCTAAACAAATTATTGCGGAGATGGATAAACAAGGATTGATATGAGGAGTTCATTCTTTAAAATTTTTATTTTAGCTTTAATTATCTCTTTGTTGGGGGTTTTGTCTATCTACAGCAGTACCTTTCAGAAGCTAGGGGCCTGGCAGAATATATATATGCGTCAGATGCTTTGGCTGATAATCGGTTTGGCTTGTTTTTTTATTTTCTCTGGGATAAATTACCGCAAGCTATGGGATGCTAACTATTTTATCTACGCCGCGGCTTTATTTTTTCTGTTTTTAGTTTTTGCCTTGGGTATTATAAGATTGGGAGCGCAGCGCTGGCTCAGATTTGCCTGGTTTAATTTTCAGCCGTCTGAATTTGCCAAACTTGCCGTCATTATATTCCTGGCCCGGTATTTTAGTCGTAAATCCGTAAACGACACCTCATTATTGAGCGGAAAATTTGGAATTTTTCGGGGGATAATTTTACCGTTCATATTTGTGGCGATACCGATGTTCTTAATCATCGAGCAGCCGGATCTTGGTAGCGGGTTAATGCTCATGTTGATTTTTGTCTGCCTGTTATATCTGACTAATGTGCGGTTAAGGTATATCTCTGTTTTTTTGAGCCTGATAATTTTACCGCTGCCGTTTTTATGGAATTTTTTGCATGATTATCAGAAGCAAAGATTATTAGTTTTTCTAAATCCAAATATTGATCCACTGGGCGCCGGATATACAATAATTCAGTCCAAGATTGCAATCGGCTCTGGAGGTTTTTTTGGCCGCGGATGGCTGGCCGGCACGCAGAGCCAGCTATATTTTCTACCGGAGTCACATACGGATTTTATTTTTGCCACTTTCTCTGAGCAGTGGGGTTTTCTGGGGTCCTGCCTGCTGATACTGATGTATTATTTAATTATCCGTCAGGGATTTCTGATTGCTCAGAGGACACAGGATACATTTGGAAAACTGCTGGCTTACGGGATCTCTCTTTTATTGGCATTACAGGTTTCTATTAATATTGCCATGAACATGGGCCTGGCTCCGGTAGTCGGCCTGCCTTTACCGTTAATGAGTTACGGCGGCTCAAGCATATTGACTACTTTTATTGCTTTAGGTATTTTAGTAAATATCGACCGCACCAGGACCGTGTTCTGATTATGATTGAAGATTTGTTTTTAAATGTGCACCGCCCTGCACAATATCTGGGTAATGAATGGAATGTATCCCAAAAACACTTCGATCCTGCTTTAATAAATTTTGCTTTAGGTTTTCCTGATCTATATGAAGTGGGGATGAGTAATTTAGGCTTGCGTATCATCTACGGCGTTTTAAATAATCTTGAGGATGTAGTTTGTGAAAGGTTTTTTGCCTGTGAAGCTGACATGGAGGCATCTTTAAAAAATGCCAACAGGCGGCTTTTTTCCTGGGAATCAAATCAGGAGCTGATCAATTTTGATATGTTGGGCTTCTCTCTTGGTTCGGAATTAAATTATACTAACGTATTAAATATTTTAGATCTTGCCGGCCTGCCGCTACAATCCTGCTTACGTGATCATAAACTTCCTTTGGTTATCGCCGGAGGCCCCGCTACTCTTAATCCTGAGCCGATGGCTGATTTTATTGATTTATTTATTATCGGTGAGGCAGAAGAGGCGATTGTAGAGCTATTAGTTTTATATCGGCGTCTTAAGCAAGATTATAAAAGCGGCCGCCTGCCGAAAGAAAAACTGTTGATTGAGCTGACTAAAATAGAAGGAGTATACGCGCCGTCTTTGTATTCAGTAGATTATAATGCTACAGGAGAGTTTGCCGCCTTTTATCCTAGGGTCGATAGCTTGCCCTTAAAAATTAAAAAACGGGTAGTCGTTGATTTTGAATCGTCATATTTTCCCTGTAATTGGATGGTGCCTAATGTTCCGGTGATACATGACCGGATTACTTTAGAGATTATGCGCGGTTGCCCTAACCGCTGCCGTTTTTGCCAGGCCAGGAGCCAATATTATCCTCTGAGAATAAAAAGTAAAGAAAAAATAATTTCACAGGCTAATCTTGCCTATCTGGCTACCGGATATGAGGAATTATCTTTAGCGGGTTTATCCGTAAGCGATTATCCTGACTTAGAAGCCCTTGTTTCTTCTTTAACTGGAAATTTTAAAGAGCAGGGAGTTAGCCTGTCCCTGCCTTCGTTAAAAGCTAAAGCTTTGTTAGGCAATGTTTCTACACTAATTGCCAAAGCAAAAAAGACAGGCCTGACTTTTGCTCCGGAGGCAGGAACACACAGGTTGCGCCAGGCTTTGGCTAAGGATTTTTCCGAAGAAGAGTTTTTTAAAGCTATCGCCGATGCTTATAAATGCGGCTATCAGCATTTGAAGTTATATTTTCTTATTGGTTTACCCGGGGAGACTCAAGCAGATTTGCAGGGGATAATCGATTTTGCAAAACGGTCTTCGGAATTAAAAAGGGAAATCAGCGGAGCTGCAGCTCAAATTAATATCAGCGTAAATCCCTTAATTCCCAAGCCCCATACGCCTTTACAATGGTTAAAGATGGATTCAATTACCCAAATCCAGGAAAAGCAGGACTATTTAAGGTCAAATTGTAAAAACCGGAGGCTTAAATTCAGTTTTCATAATTCACAGATAAGTTTTTTGGAAGGGATACTTTCCAGGGGGGATAGAAAGCTGGGTAAAGTCATCCTTACTGCTTATAGAAAAGGGGCCAAGTTTGATGCTTGGTCGAATTATTTTTCATTTACTAAGTGGCAAGAAGCATTCTCTGAAGAGGGGATTGATCCGCAGGCATATCTTGGTGACAAGTCAACTGCCTGTGCGTTGCCCTGGGATTTTATTGATACCGGGGTAGCCAAGGAAGGACTGTTGACAGAATTCAACAAATCTATTGATATATGATGAGTTACGGGATATAATTATTAGATAAATTAATTGGTTTTTCCAGTATTCGGAATAGATTACGGAGATAACATGAATAAGAAAATCAACCGTTTGTCATTAAGTTCGCGTACCATAAAACAAAAGCTGATGATTGCTTTTCAGCTAATGTCTATTTTACCGTTTTTAGTTTGCGCATATCTGGTCTCAAATTATATTTTGCCTAAATTCGGGTTTAAGGTTGATGTTGTTGCCTCCCTTGTTATTAGTGTATTTGTAGCGGTTATCGGCCTTTTTGTGGTTAAAGAGATCTTTGACCGCCTTTCCAAGGTAGCCACAGAGGCCAAGGTTATTGCTGCGGGTGATATTAGCCGTAAATTGGATGTGCGGGAAGGTGATGAGGTTGGGGAGTTGGGCAACGTATTAAATCAGCTTACCAACCGTATCCGGGGCAATATGGATGAGCTTAAAGCTTACAGTGAAAAGACCAGTGAGATCAACTTAGAGATTCAGAAAAAAATATTTATCCTTTCGAATTTATTACAGGTAAGTTCACTTATCTCTCAGGGTGGGACATTCGAAGATATCTTAAAAATTGCAGTAGAAAAATCCAGGCTTTTAGCTAACTCAGAAACCGCGTTTTTACTTTTTAAAGAGGAAGGCAGGGAATCCTTCCATATAAGAACTGCCGATGGAGCAGGGGCGGATCATCTAATGACTGTAGAAGTAGGGGCATGGGAGAATTTATATAATAAGGTTTTTAATTTGAATAAATCTCTAATCTTAGATAAAAAAAATTCATTAGATAGTGGCCTTGCCACTGATTTTTTTGCCAAGTTTCAGGTAAAAAATTGTTTATCCGTACCGATATTTTTAACCGGCAAAGTTAAAGGTGTGTTGGGAATTACCAATAGCCGAGAGGATTTTTTATATTCTAAAGAAGATATCGAACTCCTGGATATATTCTCAAAGCAGATTGCCATTGCTATCGAGAATGATATTTTAGCCCACCGTGTCGAGAAACTGGAAACCAAGGATATCCTCACCGGACTTTACAATCAGAATTTTATTTCTATGCGCTTGCAAGAGGAGATTAAAAGGGCGATTGTTTATCAGCGACCATGTGCTTTTATTATTTTTGATATTGATAATTTTAAAAATTACCGCGAAAAGCTTGGATTAATTAATGCCGAAGCAGCGTTAAAGAAGATCGCGGTTTTATTGAAAAGCGGAATTGGCGAAGTTGACCGGGCAGGCAGAACTGATGATGATGAATTTTCCCTGATTCTTCCGGAAAAAAATAAGCGTCAGGCTCAAGAGGTGGCAGAGGATATACGTAAGAAAATCCAGACGGCTTTTCTACTGGATCAGGATAGCATAAAAAGTATTACTGTGAGCGCAGGGGTTTCTGAAAATCCGCTTGATGGAGTTAATGCTCAACAGCTAATTGATAAGGCTAAGGAACTGTTGAAGCAAGCCAAGGGCTTGGGAAAAAACCGGGTAGTAGTTTTTTAAATAGTAAAATGTTTAAGCGATGATCAGAAGAGTTAATAAAAAACAATTAGGCGAGCTTTTACTTGAGCGCGGGATCCTTAACCAGTCTCAGCTTGATCAGGCTTTAGGAGTTCAGCGGGATAAGGGGGGATTAATCGGTGAGATTTTAGTTGAACTGGGATTTGTTAAAGAAGATGATATTGCCCAGTCATTAACCGCTCAATATGGCTTTCCTTATCTGCCCTTAGGCAGCTATGATGTGAATACTGAAATTACCAGTATTATTCCCGGCAGAGTTGCCCGGCAATATCTGCTTGTGCCGATAGATAAAATCGGTAATAATCTGACTTTGGCCATGTCGAATCCTTTAAACGTTCAGGCTATTGAGGATGTGGAATTGCTTAGCGGATGCAGCGTACAAACGTTTGTTTCAACCTCCTCTGATATAAAAAAAGCAATCGAAAAATACTATAAGGAAACTGAATAACTGCAAAGTACTTAAGTATTTTAGCGCTGATATCCTAAATATCTATGCTATCCCTTAAAGACCGACTCACCGAAATATTAATCCATAATAAACTTATTACTGAAGACCAGCTTAAGCAGGCACTTAGTGTCCAAACCACTAAGGGGGGAAAGCTGAGCGATATTATTGTAGAGCTTAAGTTTGTTAAGGGAAATGAGTTAATCACCGCTTTGAGCGAGGGGTTGGGCTTGCCTTTAATTGATTTAAAACGTTTTAAGATCGATCTTGATATCGTAAAAATAATTTCAGTTGAAATTGCCCGGCATTACCAGATCATCCCTATATCAAAAATGGGAGATACGATTACTCTGGCGATGGCTGATCCATTGAATATATTTGCCATTGACCACGTACAGTCGCTCACTGGTTTTAAAATTAATCCTATCATTTCTCCGGTTCAGGATATCACTCAGGCCATAGAATTATCTTATCCTGATACGACTAAGGGCTTGATCGATGATTTGGTTAAAGAAATGACTGTTTCTTCCATTGAATTAATTAAGGAGGAAAAGGAAATATTGCCTAGCGATCAGGAGTTAGGCAGGATCAGCCAAGAGGCTCCGGTGATCAAGGTTGTTAATATGATTCTGGAGGAGTCAATTAAAAAGAAGGCCTCTGACGTGTTGGTTGAGCCGTTTGATAAAAAATTACGCATACGTTTCCGCATTGACGGTATTCTTCAAGAGCAGAAGACTCCGTCAAAGAATATGCATCCGTCGATAGTATCACGTATTAAGGTTATGTCTCAGCTGGATATTGCCGAACACCGTATCCCCCAAGACGGGCGTTTTAAGGTTAAAATACTTAATCGTGAGATAGATTTCCGCGTTTCTATTTTACCATCCAGCTTCGGGGAGAAGGTTGCTTTACGTATTCTGGATAAATCGCAGGCAAATCTGGATATGAAGAAATTAGGTTTTAGCGATTATGCTTTGGAGGTTTTGCGTAAAGTTTCTCTGCTTCCTCATGGTATGATTTTGGTTTGTGGACCGACAGGGAGCGGTAAAACTACGACGCTTTATGCGGTACTAAAATCCGTAGATAGCCCGGATAAAAATATTGTTACCGTGGAGGACCCGGTTGAGTTTCAACTGGAGGGCATCAATCAGGTAACTTCAAGGCCTGAGATTGGTCTTAGTTTTGCAGCAGCACTCCGATCGATCTTACGACAGGATCCTAATGTCATTATGATCGGAGAAATACGTGATTATGAAACTGTGGATATCGCGATTAAAAGTGCCCTTACCGGACATTTGGTTCTTTCTACTTTACATACGACTACCGCTGCCGGTGCTGTAGTGCGTTTAGTGAACATGGGAGTTGAGCCTTATTTGATCAACTCTTCTTTAGTCTGTGTTATGGCACAGCGCCTCGTACGCAAAGTCTGTTCTTATTGTAAGGAGGCATATGTTCTTAAGGATGAAGTTGTTGCTAGTTTGAAATTGAAGCCGGCAGGAACTGATAAATTAAAATTCTATAAAGGCAAAGGTTGCCAGCATTGTTTTAATAGCGGTTATTCCGGAAGAACGGTAATTGCCGAGGTTTTACAGGTTAGCCCTAAGGTTCGGGAGTTAATCCTTAGCGGTTCGCAGGAGCAGTTTATTAAGCAGCAAGCGCGCCTTGAGGGTATGAAGACTTTACGTGAGGATGGGCTTAGGGCTGTTTTAGCCGGGCATACCACAATCGCAGAGGTCCTGCGGGTAACCGCACCGGACGAATAACGATAATGCATTCATTAAGAGAAAATATAATCGAGATACTTTTAAAGAGCAACCATATTACCAAAGAGCAGCTGGATCGGGCTTTAAGTTTACAAAAAGAGAAGGAGATGCCTTTAAGAAAAGTTTTGATTGATGAAGGAATTATTACGGAAGAGATCCTGCTTTCATTATTCTCAGAACAGCTTTATCTGCCTTCTTTGCGTTTGGCTAAATTCAGGTTTGATACCGAGATTGTTAATTTGATTCCCGAGCAGATGGCCAAGCTTTATAATACTATTCCTTTATCGAAAATCGGCAATACCCTTACTGTGGCGATGTCGGATCCGTTAAATATTTTTGCGTTAGATGATTTAGGTAATTTTACCGGAAGTAAGATTGATATTGTCGTAAGCCCTGAGGATGAGATCAATCGTGCTATTGATAGCCAATATCGTAAAGAAGTTAAGGAGATGCAGAGTGTCCTTGATGAAGTAACACTGGGTCACGTCGGAGATCTGGAAAAGAATTTAGAACTGGTTAAAGCTGATGCGATTGAGTTGAGCGGCACCCTTCAGGATAGCCAGAAGGCTCCCATTGTGCAACTAGTCGATATTATATTAGCGCAAGCTTTAAAAAGAAGGGCTTCGGATATTCATATCGAGCCGGAGATTGATTGTCTGCGTATTCGATATCGCGTAGACGGCTCCTTGCATGATATTTTAAAGGTTCCGAAAATAAATCAAAATGCAATTTTAGCCAGACTTAAAATTATTTCTAATCTGGATATTACTGAAAATCGCATTCCTCAAGATGGCAGATTTAAGGTAAGAACAGAAGGCCGGGAGATAGATTTTCGAGTTTCCAGCCTTCCGACGACTTTCGGGCAGAAATTTGTTTTGCGCGCTTTAGATAAAGGTAATCTATCGATCGGCTTGGATAAATTGGGGTTTTCCGAACAGCCGGATACTAACTTTAAGAAAGCTGTGGCCAAGCCTTTTGGCATGATGCTGGTTACCGGGCCGACCGGCTCAGGGAAATCCACGACGCTTTATTCTGTTTTAAATCAGCTGAATACTCCGGAAAAAAATATTATTACTATCGAGGATCCGGTAGAATATCAAGTTGATGGAATTACTCAGATGCAGGTTAAGCCGGATATCGGTTTAGATTTTGCTTCAGGATTGCGTTCTATCTTGCGGCAAAGCCCGGATGTAATTATGATCGGCGAGATCCGGGACGCTGAAACCGCCGATATCGCTATCAAAGCGGCATTAACCGGCCAACTCGTACTTTCTACCTTGCATACTAATGATGCGATTTCCAGCATTACCCGCCTTATTGATATGGGGGTGGAGCCATTTTTAGTTGCTTCCAGTGTAATTATGCTTTGTGCGCAGCGGCTGGCGCGAAAAATTTGTCTTAAATGTCGTAAACCAATAGAGGTTCCTGAAGATTTTCTTAAACAAATAGGCTTTAGTAGCGGCAAAACCACATTTTATGCTGCTCAGGGTTGTAAGTATTGCAATAATACCGGTTTTTATGGACGGGTTGCGGTGCTCGAAACGCTGCTCATTGATGATAACATAAGAGAGATGATCATCCGTAGAAATTCTTTAGATGAAATTAAGGCTTATGCAATTAAGAAATTAGGTATGAAAACTTTGCGCGATGATGCTTTTCTGAAAGTTAGGGAAGAGCAGACTACTTTGGATGAGGCAATCAGGATTACTACCGAGGAATAGGTATGAGCAACGGCGGGAAAATACTTTTATTTTGTGAAGATACAGCATATTCTGGTTACGTTAAAGAACAGATACTTGGCTTGGGGGCTTATTCTATTCGCGTGGAATCCAATCCGCATTCAGGTATTACGAGCCTAAATCAGAATAATTATGATTTAGTTTTTATAAGGTATGCGATCTCTCAGGCAGATGCGCTTTGGCTGATCAATGAACTTAAAAAAATTGATCCTGATTGTATAATCGTTATTCTGCTTGAGAACGGTGAAGAACAAAAAGCAAAAGAGCTGGCCGAGGCGGGAATATATGATTCTTTAATCCGCCCGTTCAACATAGAGAAATTAAAATTTATTATTGAAAAAGGGGTTAAATTACACGCCTTACTTTTGGCTAACCGTAAATTTTCTCAAGGCTTGAAAGAGGCCAATCAGGCCCTTGAAAAACAGAATACGCTTTTGGCCAGAAGGATTGAGGATGCCACGACTAATTTAAGCCGCCTTTATGAGGATCTACGGTCAACCTATATGCGTACGATTAAGGTTTTGGCCCAGGCAATCGATGCTAGAGATCATTATACGCATAGTCATTCTGAGAATGTTGCGCGGATTGCTATTGCTATCGCAAATTATCTAAAAATTTCGGCAAAAGAGATTGAGGTATTGCGGCAGGCTTGTGAATTGCATGATTTAGGTAAGATCGGGATTAGCGATAACATATTATTAAAGACAACCGCTCTTACCAGCATTGAGTGGGAGCAGATACGTAAGCATCCGACTATCGGGGCCCAAATCCTGGAACCGTTGACTTTTTTAAACGAAGTGGTAGACTTAATTAGGCAACATCATGAACATTATGACGGTTCAGGCTATCCGGAAGGTAGAAAAGGTAATGATATTCTTTTGGGTGCCCGCATAATCCATGTTGCCGATGCTTATGAGGCGATGCGTTCGGCCCGCTCCTACAGGAAAGTGCCGTTCCTTAAAGACGAGGCGGTTTTGGAGATTAAGCGTAATAGCGGAACGCAATTTGACCCAAAAATTGTTGATGCATTTTTAAAAATAATGGATAATCTATGAACTCCTATCAATATAGCGCAAAAGATATAAAAGGTCAGACGATTACCGGAATACTTCAGGCTGAAAGTGAAACAGAGGTTGCCGATATCTTGCACAAAAAAGATTTGGTGGTTGTTTCTATAGGAGCTGCTAAAGCTGCTGCGGTTAAGCGCAAGTCCGGTGATAAGAAAGTTAAGCTTGAAGATCTGGTTATCTTTTCCCGTCAGCTGGCCACGATGATCGATGCAGGTATTCCCCTGGTCAATGCCCTAGGGATTCTATCTGAACAGATTGAAAATGAAAATTTAAGAGGTATTGTCGGGGGAGTAAAAAATGATATAGAAGGGGGAGTAAGTTTTTGTGATGCTTTGGCCAAGCACCCGGCGGTTTTTTCAGAGCTGTTTGTTAATATGACCAAAGCCGGAGAGGCATCCGGTATGTTAAATGAGATCCTGGATCGTTTAGCCACCTTTATGGAAAAGCAGGCAGCGCTTAACCGAAAGATTACTTCAAGCCTGGTTTATCCTGCAGTAGTTGTGAGTATGGCAGCGGTTATTACAGCAGTGCTTTTGCTTAAGGTGGTTCCTACGTTTAAAGGGATATTTGATTCTCTCGGCGGGACACTGCCTATGCCGACGCAGGTTTTAATTTTTGCCAGTGACCTTTTAAGAAAATATTTCTTGTATACCGTGATTGGTATTGGTGTAGGTATATATTTATTCAAAAATTATCTTAAGACTGAAAAAGGTAGATATTGGTTTGATAAGCAGATATTGAAATTACCGGTATTCGGGATTCTTTTAAGTAAAATCTCCGTTGCCAAGTTTTCCCGTACATTTTCAACCCTGGTTAAAAGCGGTGTTTCTGTTTTAAATGCTTTAGATATTGTAAGTAAAACTTCGGGAAATAAGGTTGTTGAAGAGGCTGTGGTTAATTGTTCTAAGAGCGTACGTAATGGCGAGCCGATTTCAAAACCGCTGGCTAAAAGCGGAGTTTTTCCACCGATGGTCACCCGGATGATCAGCGTTGGAGAGCAAACCGGACAGTTAGAAAAAATGCTTTCTAAGATCGCTGATTTTTATGATGATCAGGTCGATGCTGCTACCTCGGCATTAACCAGCATGATTGAGCCGATGGTGATTGCCTTCTTAGGCATTGTTATTGGAGGTATTGTAATTGCTTTGTTTCTGCCGATCTTTAAGATATCTCAGCTTATGGCCCACTAGATTGAAACTGGTCTTAATCCCCTGTAAAATTAATAACTTAAGACTTTAATTAAAGAAAATCAATACACCCCGCGCTAATTGTGCACCTTGCGCTTATAAGGTATTGCGCAAGTGTCCCCCTGTGGGGAAATTGCGCGGGTGTTTCCCAGTGGTTACACCCGGCGTTTATAAGGAATTACGCCGGTGTTTCCACGTGGAAAAATAAGTAAAAAAAGTTCAAAAAAAGTTCTTGACAAAAAAGCGTTTTGTAATAAAATACGTGTTCCCCTCCAAAGGGGTAATATTATTGTGAAAATAATTAAAACGCAGTTGACAATTTCTTGTAGTTAATCCGCAGCGACAATAAGGGCGCATTACAATAAATTTGGCGTCCCGACACTTTGTCGGGACGTTTTTTTTTGCTCTTTTATAATTGAATTGCCAAGCGAGGCCAACATTAATCTGGCGACAGATTAATATGGTCAATTTCATGAGGTTTGAAATTAAAATGAATCATTAGAGCCATTATACATAATTTTTCGAAATTTTTTTTCGGAGAGTTTGATCCTGGCTCAGAGTGAACGCTGGCGGCGTAGATTAGGCATGCAAGTCGAGCGATGTTTTTTTCTTGATGTGGTGAAGCCGTAAGGCTGATCTGTTGAGGGAAGAATAATATAGCGGCAGACTGGTGAGTAACACGTGAGTAATTTACCTCTAAGTCGGGGATAGCCTTGCGAAAGTGAGAGTAATACCCGATGTGTTTACGACTGCATAAGCAGTTGTAAGTAAAGGAGGCCCGCAAGGGTTTTTGTTTAGAGATGAGCTCGCGTCCTATCAGCTAGTTGGTGGGGTAATGGCCTACCAAGGCTTTTGACGGGTAGCTGGCCTGAGAGGGTGGTCAGCCACATGGGGACTGAGACACTGCCCCAACTCCTACGGGAGGCTGCAGTCGAGGATATTTAGCAATGGACGAAAGTCTGACTATGTGACGCCGCGTGAGGGATGAAGGTTCTCGGATTGTAAACCTCTTTCGATAGGGAAGAAAACCTGCATTAATAATGCAGACTGACGGTACCTATAGAAGAAGCCACGGCCAACTCTGTGCCAGCAGCCGCGGTAATACAGAGGTGGCGAGCGTTACTCGGATTTATTGGGTGTAAAGGGCAAGTAGGCGTCTTAACAAGTTAGGAGTGAAATCCTGCAGCTCAACTGCAGAACTGCTTTTAAAACTGTTAGGATTGAGTTTGGGAGAGGAAAGCGGAATTCTCGGTGTAAGAGTGAAATCTGTAGATATCGAGAGGAACACCA
>PCWB01000046.1 GCA_002796135.1 Candidatus Omnitrophica bacterium CG11_big_fil_rev_8_21_14_0_20_41_12 | reverse complement strand
AGATAACTGCCAAAATATTATGGCTGCCCGGGGTCAGATCGAAAGGGTGTTTATTAATTTGGTGGGCAACGCACTAAAATTTACCCCGCAAAACGGTAAGATCAGCATTAACGCAAACCGCCTGAATAATACCGTTCAGATTGATGTCCAAGATACCGGTTTCGGTATCCCCCAGGATGATCAGGAGCATATATTTGATGAGTTTTACCGCGTAGACAATACGATTAATCAGGAGGTAAAAGGCACCGGCCTTGGCCTTGCCTTGGTCAGACAGATCATCGAAGCGCATCAAGGCAAGATATGGGTAGAGAGTAAACCCGGAGAAGGGTCAACTTTTAGCTTTACCCTTAAGGCAGGCCAATAATACTTATGACGACAAAAATACTTATTGCTGATGACGATCCGGATATAAGAGATATTCTTAAAATTACTTTATCCGAAGAAAATTACGAAACCCTTGAAGCGCAAAACGGCGAAGAGGCTTTAGAGATCATCCGCACCAAACCATTGGACTTAGCGCTACTAGATTACAAAATGCCAAAAATGGATGGCCGGCAGGTGTGTAATCTGGTCAAAAAAGATTTATTATTACAGCACCTACCGATAATCATGGTCACCGGAAAAGGTGAAATCAACGACAGAATAGGCGGCATTAATGCCGGAGCTGACGATTACATAGTTAAACCTTTTGAACCCAAAGAGCTCCTGGCAAGGATACGCATGGTCTTAAGGCGTACACAAAGGGATCTGGAAGCAAACCCGCTTACCCGGCTGCCGGGAAACATAGCTATCCTTAATGAGTTCTCAAAGTGTATTAACAGTAAAAATAAATTTGCCGTCTGCTATGCGGATCTGGATAAATTCAAAGCCTATAATGATAAATACGGATTTGAACACGGCGATAATGTGATCCGAGAAACCGCCCGCATTCTGCTTGGGGCAGTACATCAATCCGAAAGTACAGAAGATTTCCTCGGCCATATCGGCGGAGATGATTTTGTCGTTGTAACTACTCCGGAGTTTGCGGATAGTATCTGTGAAAAGATCATCCGCGATTTTGATAAAATTTCTCCGTCATTCTACAATCAAGAAGACCGGGAAAACGGTTTTATCATCGGCTATGACCGCCAAAGTAAAATCCACAAGATCCCTCTGCTCTCAATATCAATCGGTGTTGTAACTAATGAAATGCGCGACATAACCCACGTCGCTCAAATCGGTGAGATCGGCGCAGAGCTAAAGAAGCTTGCCAAAAACATAGAGAAAAGTAATTACGTTAAAGATAAGCGGCAGGAAAAACGTTAAAAGTGCGCGAGGGGGGAGTTGAACCCCCAAGCCTTTCGGCACAAGCCCCTCATGCTTGCGTGTCTGCCATTCCACCACCCGCGCATAAATTCTACCTGTATTCTAAAGCATAACTTCAAATTGTCAAAATCTTTTCCTAAATAAGCGGCTAAAAAATAACTTAATAACTTTCGGCTGGAAAAATAAAACAAAAATCCAGGCGCACAAATCATAGATTAATATCGGAATAAGGTGCAGGAAAAATCCAAAGAAAGTTTCATTTTTTAATATAGTCAGATAGCGGTTTTCAATTAAGCCGCAATGTAACTCATCGCTCAAATATCTACGCGCCACAGGCTTATCTATGCCGGAATCAGGACGAAATGAACCTCCGCGCACATGATTTGCTACAGCGGTTGGAATATAATATGCAAGCCACCCCCTCTTCTTAGCCCGCCAGGATAGATCTAAATCCTCATAGAACATACTAAACCTGGAATCAAAATAACCATTCTTGTCTTTAACTTCCTCTAGCATTTCCTTCCGGTAAAAAGCCGCCGCGCCGTTTACTCCGAAGATAAAACCCCCTTGCTCAAACTGCCCTGAATTCGCTAAGCCGTAACCCCTCTCCTTAGCCGTTCGCCAGGCGCTTAAAAATAAACCCGTACTATCCAAAGTTTTTCCGTCGCGGCGTAAAATCTTTCCGCTTACCAAACCTATATTTTTCTTTACCGAAAACCCACTAAGTGCCTGGCGGATAAAATCTTTATCCAAAATCACATCGTCGTTGAGGCAAAGGATAAATTCCCCTCTGCTTAGGCCTATGCCTTGATTCAAAGCTTGAGCATAGAATGAATCCTTAGCTCCGGGATAAACTTTAACCGATGGATACAATTTATTAATCTCTAAGGCTAAACTTTGCGTAGATGAATTATCAATAACAATAACCTCAAAAAGCAAATGTGTTTGTTTAAAAATAGATTCTAAGCAGGAATTGATATAATTTTTTGTGCCCATTGTTACGATGATCACGCTGACATTAGTCATAGTTAAAATTATCCTAATTTAGGAAATTTACACTTAAATTTAACCGCAAGCATGAGAAATCTAGGCAAATCATAAACTAAATATAACGGGAACATTAATAAGGTTATAAAAAAACGTTGATTTTTAAAAATCATTAACTGGCGATTACGAAAACTTAAAAATTGCCTGGTTTTTTTATCCGTGGATGAACTGTTTCCATTATGAAAACACCTTATTCGGGGGTAATACATACAACCCCAGCCTTTTTTTTGCGCCCGCCAGGATAAATCTGCATCCTCAAAAAGAAAGAAAAATCTTTCGTCGAAATACCCATAACCATCCTTCAGGTCTTCCAGCATTTTACGTCTATATAAAGCTGAAGCACAACAGGCACCAAAGATGGATCCTTCAACAGTAAATTTTTGCGAGTCAGGTAAACCTTTTCCAATATCATAAAATCTGCTTAACCAAGAACGATATATGCCGCAGGAATAAATTTCTTTGCTGTTTTGAGTTAAAATTTTTGGTTGAATCATGCCAATTGAATCTTTAGAATTATTTGCAAATTCCATAATTTTTTTAATAAATCCATCGGTTAATACAATGTCACAGTCTAAAGTTAAAATCCATTTGTGTAAAGCAATGTTAATACCCTGATTTCTCGCATAAGAGACCCCTAAATTTTTCTCATTTGTAATTAATCTAACTTGCGGATAGTTTTCTCTTATAAAACCGGCAGTTCCATCTTTTGAACCGTTATCAACTACAATTACTTCGATATTACCATATTGTTGATTAAATAAAGAATCCAGGCATAATTTAATATATTCCCTGCTATTAAAAGTTAAAATAATTACCGAAATATCTGGCATCAAACCGTCCTTATAATTTCATATAATTGCTTACCTAAAACAGAGAGAGAATAATTCTCCTCCACGGTCTTGCGCGCCTGAATTCCCAACTGCTGCCGTAAGACAGAATCAGCAATTAATCTATTCATTTTTACTATAAACTCCTCTTTATTATTCGCTAAAAATCCGTTTTTATTATCCTGAATAATTCTTGCGGCTTCTCCGATATTACTGGAAACAGTAGGCTTAGCCATGGCCATATACTCAAAGAGCTTAGTCGGAGATTTTGCCAAATTAAACTTCGTATTTTGAATCAAAGGCAAGAGTCCGATATCTATTTTTGAAAGATAAACTGGGATCTGCTCAGGAGATATCCATCCTTCATTTATCACCCTATCTTTATACTTAAAAATATCTAGCCCGCTTATAACCTCATTAAAATATTTACCTTTACCGGCAAGGCTCAAAAAAATGTTATTGTTTCTGTCCGCCAGAGCCAAGAAAACATCCAGGATAAACCTTAAATTTTCACCCATTTCCGGATGATATGCCGTACCTATCCAGGAAAATATTATTTCCGAAGTATTTTTATCTTTGGCTTTCGGGCTAAATATCTGAGTATCCACACCCGTAGGCAAATAATACACAAGCTTATTAAATTGCGATAAATATTCATTTAAAAATCCACTAGCAGCAATACAGACATTAGAATATCCAGCCAATTTTCTAGTTAAATATTCCATCTTTGAACTTGGATAAAATCCAAAACGGTAAACTGGATTCTCCCGGATATTCCAATCATCGCAGTCAAAAATAAATTTTCTTTTCCCTGGCCAGGAAATAAGGAACGGGGCTAGGGCGTGATAATTTAATCTCTGTAGAAAAAATATATCTTTTTCCCCAGTTTTTATGAGTCGTTTAAAGGCTGCTAAATTATATTTTAGTTTTGTAATCCAACTCATTTGAGATTCTTCTTCTGCGTATTTTGCCCCTAGATTATCCGCAAATGAAAAAATTTCTGTCTCTATTCCATATGTATTTAATTGCCGCGCAAAACCGTGACAACGCACCCGTGCGCCAGACAATTGAGACCCTTCGCGTGTTACAAAAATCACCTTCATTTCACTCCGCTAATTTTATTATATGCCTCTAATAAATTCGTTGCTGTATATGACCAATTAAATTTACGCTCTGCCCTCATGCGAGCAGCCAAACCTAACTTTTTACACAACTCTCTATCATTAAGTAAAGCGTTAATCCCCTCAGCCAAGCTTTGATAATCCCCCGCGGCTGCTAAGAAGCCTACCCCTCCTAACATTTTGCGCACCTCTCCAACTTTACTTGCTACAATCGCCTTACCCGAAGCCATATATTCAACGATTTTTAGAGGGCTTTTACATTGGGTAACCTTTGTATCCCTAAACGGCGCAATACAAATACTCGCAGCACCAATATAAAGCGGTATCTCCTCATGATTAACTGCACCGGTAAATATTACTTTATTCTCTAAGCCCGAATCTTTTACCATTTGACGTAACTGATTCTCCAAAAATCCTTCGCCAACGATCATAAACTTAACATCCTTACGATCATTTAATACAACATTTGCTGCCTTGATGAGAAGGTCTACATATTGGGCCCCATGTAATTGTCCGACATATAAAACAACATGCTCGTTCTCCGGTATATGATACTTTGCTTTTATTTGTGCACCACTTGGGCCCGGCTTAAACTTAACTAAATCTGCGCCAACAGGAGCATCAAAAATAAACTCATCTTTCACGCCAAAATCTACAGCTAATTCTTTTAAACGGTTACTAGCGCAAGATACAGAATCAGATAATAACGGTAATACTCTTTCGAGCAATTTAAAGAAGCCGCCGATAAATCTTGAATGCAGGCTTCTGCCGCATGATTCATACCAGATTTTCTCTTCCCAATCATCCCAATCATAATGCAAAGGCTTCTTGTTAATATAGGCGG
>PCWB01000038.1 GCA_002796135.1 Candidatus Omnitrophica bacterium CG11_big_fil_rev_8_21_14_0_20_41_12 | reverse complement strand
TATTTGTTCCTATTTTTACTATTATTACAGGGCTGTGGGCAGGCGGAATAGACGTGGCTGTCTGCCTGCCGGACAGACAGGGTGGGAATGAATTGCTATTTTTGCCCGCAGCCCTGTTGGGATTAGTAATAGGAGGTAGCAGGAGATGGAGAGGGGATTATAAATTAGAAACCATATTTATTGCGCAAGTACAGATAGATGATTTAAAAATTTTAGGCGATGAAATTGCTGGTTTTGCCAAAAATGTAGGGGGCTATGAACAAAATGCAACACGGTATGCTGGCGAGCAATCTGATTGGTTCCGGGCTAATCTTCCGTTAGGAAGGGAGCGGTTAAGCAAACTGACGAATACGCATTTGATTCTTGCCAGGGATAACAATGATGCTGTCTTGGGGTTTGTTTTTGTATTTATCGAACACAATGCCGGGCATATTCGCCGTATTGTAGTCCATCCGGAAGCTCAAAGAAGAGGAATCGGTAGAGAGTTATTAGTTGAAGGGGTTAGTAAATTGCGCCAGAGCGGCGCTGAGATTATAGAAGTTGCGATTCAGGGGGATAATGTAGGTAGTTTAGCGTTCCACGAAAAAGTTCTTGAAGAGTTAACCGGGATAAAGCCGGAAAGAAAAGTAGAATTCACCGGCGGGCCATATATATTGGAAGTAAATTTACCTCAACCCTTGATTTTAGAATCAGAAGTAGATGCCGCTATTGATTTAAATCAAGTTACAGTAAAACAGGATATTGCAGGGTTATTTTATGTTCCGCCTTTCCCAGCATCTTCGGAGGAAAAATTTGATATAGATGCTTGGATAATTAAATATAAAGGAGAAGAAATCGGACAGTTGGCAATAGGTGTTAATACTAAAAATAAGCACGCCCATATTATGACAGTTAATTTAGCTCGGGAATATCAGAATAGAAGTATTGGTAAACATGTTTTACGCGGTATTATCATAAGCAAATATGCGGATTACCGGATTTCAGTTGATACCTGTAACAAGCACCTTATCAGTATTGTAAACGGTATTCTTGAGGAACGGCTGGGAACAACTGGAACTTCAAAAGAAGCCTCACAAGCGCGCGTAGAGGCAGTCAGAGAGTTGAAGAAACGCATTGATGCCGGAGAAATCCAAAAGACGAATGAATTAAAAGGCCGGGTTGATCTGCATCACCACACGATTTATTCCGACGGTAACCGCTCTCCGGCAGCGATTGTTTATGAAGCCTGGAAGGCAGGAGCTTTGGCAGTCGGCATAGTTGACCATAATACTTTTGGCGGCATTGAAGAGGCTTTGGCTGCAGGAGAAATTTTAGGCATCAGGGTTATTGCCGGGGTAGAGATTACGGCTGTGGAGATGTTCTCTTGTTTAAGCGCAAGAGAGAATCACGATGAGCGCACGATGCTGGACAGTTTTCACTTTTTAGGCTATCTGCCTTTTAAGACTGCTAAAGAATACAGGAAATGGCGCGGCACTGAAGAAGCGCAGAAGTTTATCAATAATGTTGAAGAATTCAGGGAGTATATTTATAACGAAAAGAATATAGATGCCTTAGCAGAGCGCCTTATAAGAAAAGAAATTATAAGCAGGAGAGGCGTAGAAGATTATCTTTTCTTGCATGATCACCATAATTTGAATAAGGCAGGCCTTGTGCATATTCTTAAAGAGGCTACGGGGATTCAGAAAGACGCGGATATCTATGAAAAATATTTCGGCGAAACCATATCTGCGGATGACAGCGGGCTCTCTTTAAGGTGTGTGATGAGTTATATCTGTAAGGCCGGCGGAATTTCTATGTTGGCGCATCCGGTGCGCCTTGCCCCAGCAGAGGAAGAGGCGCTGGAAAAGGCGCGCGAGCTCCTGGAAACACACGGATATTTCTGGAGAGGGAAAGAGGTATTTATTGGTTTAAGCGGTTTAGAGGCGTACCATTGGAAACAATCTCCCGAATTTAGCCGTAAACTCTTAAACATAGCCGATGTTTTGGGTATGGTATATACGGTAGGCACAGATAACCATAATTCCCGCCGGCCGGTAGTTATGGGCTTAGGCGATGTGGGCGATAACGCAGAAGGAAATATTCCGCAAGAGGCATCTTTGGGGAGGATTGAGGCAATGGACGCGCGGTTTGCGATGGTAAGGGAATTTAATGCTGGTAAAGATAAACCACGCTATTACCCCGGAGCGCTTGATATTAAAGTAATTCAAGGTGTGAATTCGGATAAAATTAAGAACTTATGGGAATACATTAAGCAGGGAGTTGAGGAGTTAGGCTTAGGAGCATGGTTGATAGATAGCATCCAGATTGGTTTTATTCTCGGGTCTTTGGGTATAGTTTTAACTGACCGGATAAGAATCGATGATGGTTTATCTATGATCGCTCCAGAATTTAATATGGATGGATTACGCTCACGCCAATTCCAGCTTATTATCAATGATATCTTGCGCCATGAAGTTGGGCATTTCCGCTATGGTTTGGATGAAGAGGCCGCCTGCGGTCTCAGTTATGATTATTTCAAGGGTAACCCTCAAGCAGCAGGAGCGTTTATTTTAGCTTGCAAAAGATTCAGAATTAAATTGCTGGAGGATTATATTAAGGATATCCGGGATATAATCTTATCCGATAATTTGATGAGCGCTCGCAATGAGGCCTATTCTGAACCGGATACAGGAATTGAATATGCGCAATGGGCGGTGCATGATGAGCAATGGTATCAAGCAATTGAATTTTTGGAAGACGCTTTATTAGGTTATGAGTTATTTAGTTTGAGCTGCGCTGATGTCAACGAGCGTAAACTATTTGAAGACAGGCTGGCTCGGGCCGAAGAAATGTATTGGAATGCTTATATTGAATATAATGGGTTGCACCCGGAATCTTTGAGTACCGACAGAATTATCGATATTCTGCTGGATAAGAGAAAATCAGTTTTAGCGGTGCGCCTGCTAAAGGATTTGGAAAGTTCAGAGAGGATGGCGGCATTTGAGAAGATTTGCTCCAGCGCGTATTCGCTCATCATTAAACGCAAAAAGAATTTTTACCCCGGAAGCCCTAACAAAACTTCTGTTTTTAGGTTAGTTTCGGTTATTGAGGATTTCTTGTCAGGTGTTTACGAGGATAAGGATCTTGAAGGCGAAGTTAGGCAGTACGCATTGATGTTTGAGGATTTCGTAAAAGATATCAGAGAAGAGCTTTCTGAAAAACTAGCGCAGGAGGCCTCCGGAGGTTTGGCTTCACATTCGCGTATCGGAGTTGCTGGTTTAACTCTTGCCGAGGAGAACTTCGGGAGATTACGCGGGACGCTCAATTTTAAGAAAGGGTCTTTTAAGATAGAGGGTGGTAAGTCTGCAAAAATAAATCAAATCGCTGGCAGTATTTTTAATAAACAAAAGATAAAAGCGTTAAAAAAGATCGTTTCCCGTTTAAATACGGAAATTATTTCCCGCCATCCGGGTTTAAAGCGCCTCAACAGTTCCGATATTAATATAGAATTAAGTGGCGATATGGAAAGGCTGGGAGAAGCTGTTCCGGGGTTAGTAAGATACCATCGGGCGATCTGGGATCGCGCTCCGCCGCTTATCGCTGAAATTATCCTTGTTGAAGAAATCCTGCACGATTATTATCCCGGCCAAGATCAACTTATCCACGATGTTATTGATGAATATATCATCCGCCACGATTATCCTCAATTTAAGAAAGCTGTAGTTCAAGCCCAAGAAAAAGGTTTAATTTTTGATGGAGATTGGTTAATTAAACTCAAAGAGCAGTATGAGCTTGTGCCTGTATACAGAGCTTTATCCCGCAATGTCTTATGGCGAGCGCTTGACAACGCAAAGAAAGAACGGGCTGTTGCGCGGTTGCGCGCTGTCCAGGCACACATTGCTGAAATCAGAAACACAATTTCCCGCAATCCCAGATTAAAACAATATGAAAACAACTTAGAGGCGATCTATGTTGTCGGGACGTTCCTCTTTAAAGATAATCCGGAAGATATGGATTTGATTATCCAGGTTAAAGGCAATATCCCCGGCGCCGGATTTGAGTTGAAGGAAATTCCTCTTTCAGGATTAAACAAGTCTCCCAAGGAAATATTCGGCACCGGGATTTCATATTTGCATGTCCGGTTTACGAATATCTATGCTCCCCAAGAAAAACTTCTCGGTGCCCGTATATACACAAGCGGTATTCTTCTTGCCGGCAGAAGGATAGTTAATGGGGCAAGTAATGAAGAGTTGTTGGAGTCAGCAGAAAATATGGTCAGTTCCGGGTTAGAGAGCAAGGGCTCCCATTTGGCATTAGCGGTATTGATGGCCAGAGAAGCCGGAGTTGATGTAGGAATGTCAGATGAGAAGATAAATACATATTTTGAAATAGATAACTTATATGGCAACCTGCCTTCCGGAATGCCAGGCTGGAAGATATATCAAGAGGTCAGCGAAATTATTAAGGGAATAAGGTCAGCGGCAAAGCAGCTGAATACTTATAAGGAACAACCGGTAACTGCCTATATCCGGGCAAGGTTAAGCGGAACCGGATTTTTATTAGGGTTATGGGAATACCGTTATTCTATTGTTATCGCCGCATTCATCTTCTGGTTCTTTCTTGTCAATCCGGATATCGCCTGCGGGGCGGTTTTACTGACTAAAACAATAGATCCTGATGATTTGAGCCCCATGGCTAAAGAATTATTTAATCCGAGAATGAAAAAAGAGGTGCGCAAGAGAAACATTGCTCCCGGTAACCTTATAAGGAATTTTATCGTAAAGATATCGGATTTGAAGAAAGAGTTGTCGCTTTCCTGTGAAGAAGCGAAAGAAGTAGTTGCGGCTATAATGCTAAAGATGATGACTGAGGGCCGGTTAACCGGGATGGATAATTTCAGGCATCAATCGCTCAATATTAAGTACCCCGAAAAATCTTATATTGAATTGTTCCTTATTGCGCAGTATTTTAATGATGCTCTAGATTATATGCGCTTGGAATCTAAACGTCGGATTTTAAGAGCGGCAAGAAATAATAAGGAAATTGCGGCTATCGTTAATGAGCTAAAAGAGGGAAAACGAGTTATTGATTTACCTTTAATTAAATTATTACGGTTATATCAGGTTGTAGAATTATTAGAAGTTATTCATGAAAAAGAAAATAAAAGCGCAAAGAAAGATGTCTTTTTTGTAGTTGGTTATCTTCGGGTAAATATGTTAGTTACGGATTTAAGGATGCATAATTTATCGCCTCTATTATTTAGTGTCGCGAAGAGAAAACGAATTGCTCTGCAAGAAGGATCAATGAAATACCCTAATAAAGAATCGGCTTTGGATGAACTAGACAGGAAAGAAAAGGTAGGCATCTCCATAACTGCCCAGAAATTAAGCCGGTATGATACAACTTTATATAAAGCAGTTTTGGATTTTGAAATTTTATTACCTTCTCGTAATCAAAAGAAATATGCCAACCGTCGGGCTGTCATCAGGGCTTTGGATGAACGCACTAAAAAAGGATTAGCGAACTATGCAAGAGCTCTCAAAAAAGATGATTCAGTGCTCTACCGGGAAACCCGCAATTACGGTATAGAACTTTCTCTTTTACCTAGGCAGAAATATCCAACAAAGGAATCTGTGGAAAATGAGATAGAGCGTAGGCAGCGGTTTGGTTTACCAATTACACCGGTTAAGTTACAAAAAAGTGATTTTACGTTATACAAAGCGGCGTTAGATTTCGGAATAGAGTTACCGAGGGAAGAGCTTTTCACGTATCCTACGGTTGAGAGCGTTAAGCAGGAATTGAGCCGCCGGGAGAGTTTAAATATTCCGAATAATCCTTATGCGTTACAGAAAGGTAAGAATAGGGATATTGCCTTGTATGATGCGGCAAAGAGACTCGATGTAGAGCTATCTTATGCTCAGCGTAGAAAATATCCTTCTAAGGAAGCTGCAGAGGAAGCTTTAGACGATAGAGAAGCATCAGGCCTATTAAATTATGCTAAGGTTTTGGATAGGGAAAATCCGGCGCTCTATGATGCAGTTCTGGAATATGGAATTGTCTTGCCGAAAAAAAGTAGATATAGATATCCTACGGTAGAGTCGGTAAATGAGGCTTTATCTAAAAGAGAGAATCAAGGAATGCTAAACACCGTAAAAAATCTACTGGTTGAGGATAGAGCGTTATTTAATGCCTGCCGCAGGTTTAATATTGAGTTACCTAGCGCAAAATTTAAGTATCCTACTAAAAAAATAGCAGAAAAAGAACTTATGCGCCGCTTCGAAGAAGGCTTACTCGTAAATATGTATAGATTAAGACAAGAAGACCATGGTTTATATACAGCGGTAAGGCGTTTCGGCATCCAGTTCCCCATCGATAAGAATAATAGTGATTTGTTTAAAGCAGGCGGAAGGTGGCCGTTTTTACAGAGAGTGTTGTATGATAGGATAGGGCGCGGTTTTATCGGGCAAGCGCTGGTTCCGGCGCTGATTGAATCAGGCTTATTTATGGGCGCAGGGAGCCTTTTATTATTTTGGGCCTTCGGCCTGCCGTTTGCTTTGGATCCGCCGCAATTTATAATCTTTTCCGCATTCCTTGTTACTTGGTATGTCCTGCACCTGCTTGGAGACGGCCGGCTTCAGGGTTATCGTTTTCAACACGCCTTTACGCGTGACAAGATTACCATCAGCTTTGGTTCCATCCTTATATTTGCTCTATCCGCTTTTGCCGGAGATATTGTCTTCCTGCTTTATTTTCTGGCCTTCCTGCATGCCTATATCAATTCTAAATATTCGAATGAGCCGCAACCTAGCAATCCGGAAATGGCGGCGGTCTTCAGGCATTTCAATGACCTCAAGGCAATTAAGAAGAGTGCTTTAAAAGGCATAAAATTAATCATTATGGATCTGGACGACACTCTGGCAGAATTAAAACAAGCGGTTTCGGAAGAAAATTTGCGGATGATCAATGAATTGCTGAAATTAGGCGTGCGCATCGCTATTATCACCGGAGATAGATCTTCTAATGTTGAAAAAAGGTTTTTTGACTCCTTGCGTGAAGAGTTGGCGAAGGAAGGCAGAGAAGATGCGCTTGATTATTTAGATATATTTACCTTTTTAGGCGCCTACGGTTTTGGTTTTGACGAACAGGGCAGCAGGATTGAATATTATGAGGCGGTAATCAACTCCAAGGTCGCTGACCGGCTGGAAAAAAAGATTTCCGCCGACCTTCAAGGCTTGGGATTAGAAGTTGAGACGGATTACGATATTGACCGCAAGGGGATAAAAGAAAATGGCGATACGTTGTTGTTTACTGTAAGATTATACAAAGATGGAATGCGCAGAAAGACGGAAATAATGAAGCAGTTGCGTGGATTAATCGGCGGAGCATGTTTTGAGGTTGTTGATTCCGCTACGGCAGTTGATGTCTGTAAATTTGATAAGAGTTTGGCGGCAGATACCGTGATGCTTAAATCAGGGGTTAAGCCCGAAGAAACATTGATTATCGGCAATGAGTTTTCCGAATTCGGAGCCGACCGCACGATGATGACGGAAATGACTAAAGGGGCGAAGGTAATCAATGTCGGCGCGGATCCCGGGACAAGAAAACTAAGAAAGGGTATTATGACCCTGCAGGCAAAGGGCCCGGATGGCACAGCGATACCCTTAGGCATTATTTTAGAAAAACTAAACCGGAAAGATACTGCCTACTTCGGCTGGGACGAGAAACGCGTTAATGCCAAGATGAAAGAATATATGGATAAGGGGCTAATGCGAAAACCTTTGTCTGAAGAGGCTTCCTTTTTTCAATCCGCATGGGAGCAGTATTTATCCTATATCTTAGAGGAAGGCATGGTAAATAAAGGAAGGGCCCCTCCAAGACTCCTCGTTATTGATACTGATGATTGTAGCGAAGAAGAGACCTTCGGAGCAACATACTATAAAAATAATAATCCTTTTGACGGAGAAGATGATACTTTTGTTATTGCCCATTCCCTTATAAACCACCCCACCTATAATCTTACTGGCATATTAATACATGAGTTAAATGACGGCACACACCAAGAAAATAAACAATTAGAGGATAAGTTTTTGGGATATCTTATGGCTAATTCTAGGGCGCAGGGAAAATTATGGGAAGGGATAGGAGAGCCTAGTTCGGATTGGCTGGGGATGAATTTAGTAGCAGGAGTAATTTTGAAGGCAAGGCTTCCAGCAGCCTTAGATGATATCTTACCATTATGCCTTGACAGATTAAGCGCGCACGGATTAGCGCCTGATGCTGAGCTAGTCAAGGGATTATTAAGGCGATTAACCCAGGCCGGATTATTAACGCAAGAAGACGGCCGATACGGCTTGGCTGTATCTCCGAGGATTTTGGCAGTAAAGACAGACAATGCCTTCTATATACACAATGAAATAGCCAATGCCTTGAATGCAGAGCTTGATTTAGAAAGATTGATTACCGATTACGCGCAGGCCTTGCAATTATGGCCTTTTTATCCAGTAGAGAGCCGTTGGCCGGTATTAAGGGCAGTAGCATTGCTTGACAAATGCCAGCAGGAAAGATTAATTGGGTTTCTTAATTCTAAACCCGGCCTTAAAGAATTCCCTCTTGTGGATGCCATTCTGTTGATGCTCCAAGAAAAACCAGAGCCAGGCTGGTTAAAGAATTATGCACCTAATTTGCAACAAAGAACTATTTATTATGTCGCCAGCGAGTGTTGGGAAGTAGCGGGAGGTTTAGGCCGCGTCGGGCAATACCACACCTCAGCAATGAAAGAATTGGCAGGTGATCAGGCCAAGATTACCACGATTGAACCTTATTATCCATACCGGTTTAATCTAAAGGGCGAACAGGAGAAAGTTGATTATAGCCGATTGCCTATTCCCGTAGATGGCCTTTTGGATTTACCTAATTTTGAATATAAAGTAATAGTTAAAGGTAAAGAGGCCAGCGCTCAGGTTTATAGAGGCAGGAACAGGTTAGGGATAGAAGTTTATTTGATCAAGGATAAAGATGATTATTATACACGAATGTTGTATAAATACGGTGAATTTGGCACTGCCAGCTGGGAAGAATTCAGCGAGTTTTTCTCTCGAGCTGCCCTAGAGCTGGTACATAAACTCGAGGAAGAGAAAGAGAAAAAACAAGGGAAAGATTATAAGGGGCCGGTGATTATCGCTAATGATGGGCAATTAGGATTATTGCCTTTGTTCAGGCGTTTGCATTATGCAAATGATGAGGTGTTTAAATCCAGTTTAGTTTGGTTCGTTACGCATACCTATCGCAACAGAGGGATGCTTAAAGGAGATTATGGCCAGTTTACGGTTGGGCAGATGGGTGTTCCTGGGGAGTGGTCACCTGTATTCAGGCGCAGCGAATTATGGGATTTTACCAGCGCAGGTTTAAGGAGCGCGGATGCAACCAGCGGCGTGAGTGTGATTCAACGCGATGAAGTTTCGCCTTATGACCCCGAGGTAAGTTCAGTAGCGATAACCAACGGGGATAACCTTGGTTATTCCTCAGGAGTATTCCGGGAGATTCTTCAAGAATTATATGGTTCTCAGGTAGACATCAGCCAACCTGCTGCCCGGAAGATTTTAGAAGCCAAAAAAATAGCTAAACAACGCTTGGGATTAAATCCTGAGCAGATCGTTATATCTTATTCCGGCAGGCTGGTCCCTGAAAAAGCCGGGCGCCTGAGGGCATTTACCGATAGCAATATAGAGGCATTAGTTGAGGCTGGCGCACAGGTGATGATTTACGGCAATGTGCAGGAGAACGAAGAGAGCAAAAGAATACATAGAGAGCTTAAACATCTAGAGGGGCATTTAAACTCTAAAGACTATTCCGGTAAATTAGTAGTGAAGACAGGTTGGGGTCTCCCTGAACAGGTAGCTTTGTTAGCGGCAACTGATCTGCAAGTGCAGGATTCTGACCGGAAAACCGGAGCCGCTGAATATACTGAAGCAGATGTCAGCGCTAATGCCGGGCTTCAGTTTGGCCCCGTTTGGTTAGAAGGGATTATCCAGCGCCAGGGAATAGTCTTAGACAGAAATACCCCGGGTTCAGGTAATACGATCATTCCAAAAGATGCCTCACCGCAGTCTTATCGTGAGGCGTTCTTATGGGCGATGAATCTCTTTGCTAATAAGAGAGAAGATTTTGCCGAATATCAGGCTGCTTCAGTCAGGTTAAGCCGCGTATTAGAAGCGCGTTTGGCAGGGGCAGAATATTTGAGGCAGTTTGGCCGGGCAATCGAGAGAAAGGATAATCCCTTAGGGTTATTACAAAACTATATCCAGGGAGATATTTCTGCCGCCGGGTATTTAAAGAGCCAGAAAATAAAAGAAGATTTAACAGATGAACTTATGCGCAATCCCGCTATAGCCACTCCCTGCAGCTCCTCTTCAGAGAAAATTAAATTATTTGCTCTTCAAGCGGGTGGGGAGGTTTTGGCAGTAGCGATTGATTTAGGAGAGTTCAAGTATCTTTATGAAAAAGGGTTAAAATCCTGGACTCAAGCTTATCCCAAAGATTGTTTATCGTTAATCTCTAAAGAAAGCCAGAAAAACCTATCTGATATTTATCAAATTCAGGATGTGATTACCGGCGCAAAGTATGGAGAATATACGGTTGAAGAGTTGTTAACTAAAGGCCTGCCTATCGGGGTTCCTTATCCGCCGGGGATCCAGATTGCGCGTTTAATTAAAACAACCCGGATTAGCGAAAGAGAAAAAGAGATTGGCGGTAAGAGAATTATAGATATCTTATCTTCTGCGGCTAAAGGAGAAATGGCCGAAGGGGTGGGTTTACCGGTTGAATTCTTATTTAAACTATTTAGCAATTATAGCGATAAGCCAGGAGATTTAAAAGATATTTTACAGGAAGTTACCCATTTATCGCCAGAGTCAGCCAAGGGAATGTTTAAAGAATCTCTTGGGGCGGTGATGGCAATGGCAGCCACTTTAGCCCCCGGCCTTTTGGAAGATATGCAGGATTGGGATAGAGATATCTATGCATTGTTAGATTCTGTGGTTAATAGTGATTTGAATAAAGAAATATTCTTAAAAGGTAAGCTTACCTGCCATAAGACAGATAAAAACAGCGCTTTAGTATTTTCAAGGGATTACTCGGGACGGCGCATATTCATCCCGATACATTTTACAAAAAGGCCATATAATCTTGCCGATGGTAAAGTTTGGTTTAGGGTTTTGGATATGGGGTCTTTGGGTTATCGCGGAATAACCAGCCATAAGATATATGATTATACCATAGGCCGTTTCTATCCTTTAACGCATACAGGGGAGGAATTGTCTAAAGACGGCTGGAGCATCGGTATCCCGGTAGAATCCCAACGCAAAGACTTTAGTAGTTTCCTCCAGCATGGCTGGCATTTTCAAATCTTGGAATTCGAC
>PCWB01000023.1 GCA_002796135.1 Candidatus Omnitrophica bacterium CG11_big_fil_rev_8_21_14_0_20_41_12 | reverse complement strand
TCTCTCTAAGAAGGACATAGATGATATCTTAGGAAGGTATCTTGAGCCAGACTATATACCTCAAGAAAAAACTACATCAACTACACAAATTACACCAACTGCATAGGTGTAGTTTTAGTGTAGTTTTTGTGCAGTTTTTTAAGAGCTTTGTACTTGAAGTGTAGTTAATGCAGTTTATGTAGTTTTTAAGGGAGGCTGGGGGACTTAGAATAGCAAGACTCAAAAATGGCAAAATTAATTCACATTTTAATTCTCAAGGATTTAATATTCGAATAACAATTGTCTTATCCAGCGTATGCTAATTATTTTGCGCATTATTTTTAACTATGCTCTTTTATTGCAAACGGTTAAATTAATGGCTTGCGGTAGCCTTCAGGCGGCTTTTCCAACAACCCTGCCGAAGGCTACCGCATACCTTACCCAACAAAAAATCACCTAAAACCCTTGCATCTGAAAGAAAGGACACAGCCTTATGAGCAAAGGAAGGATTACCAGAAAAGAGCAGGAATACAGGATCAGTGCCCTGCTTAGATTTATCTTTAATTTTAGATTTACTACCAGAGAACAGCTTTATGAATTTGTCCAAAAGAGACTTGGATTATCCTACCCGCGCTGGCTAATTGACTATTCCACAAGGCAGGGTCTTATTACCGCATACCATGAGCCAAACTTAAGGCTTAAGGTCTATTATCTAACCCATAGAGGACAGGTTTTTCTCTATAGATATGAGCCCTTCAGTAACCATTATTACTTTAACCACAGGCATACGGGTTTTAATACTTTTGAGCATCAAAAAGCGGTCATTGAAAGCTACTATATCCTTTATGAGCAATTCGCTATAAAGGAATGGATCCCGGAATGGGTTATTAGGAAAAAACTAAGGCTAAAAGTCAAGATTCCTGATGCCGTGATAGTGCTAAATTCAGGCATAAAAATAGCTCTGGAGGTAGAGACTTTTTATAAACGGCGGGATGAGTGGAAGGTTGTAGTTTATAAGTACAAGCACGAAATGCCCAGGTACGATGTTGTTCTAATAATAGCCTACAACAGCTCAAATTATGAAAATATCAGGGATAGGCTGTTTTATATAATGCCCGAGTTCTCTAAAAAAGCCTTTATGCTTACTGACTTAAGTTTGCTTAAGCAGGGCCAGTGTTTTTACCAAGACAAAGTTAGGCATATAAGAGAAGCCCTTGGTTTAATTAGTCAGCAATTTAGTGATCAGCAAAACAAGAGCTAACGGTGGGTATGTACAAAAATATTTCCATGACTCAAAGATTGGATAGGATTGGCGAATTATTAGCCAAAGGAATATATCTCTGTTTAAAGGAGGAACGGGAAAAGAATAAAAACAACAAAGAAAGCTCTGAAGAAAATGAACAGAACAAAAAGTTAGGTATTTAAAGAATAGATTTGGTTAAAGAATATTCTCATTGACAATGAGAACTTTATATGATATATTCTCATTGGTGGTGAGAACTATTAAAGGGAGGCTAACCAATGCAGAAATCTTTATTGAAAGAAATAATCCTGGAGCAAGAAAAGGATCGGCAAGCCGTTGATTTAGGGATAAAAAGAACAACTTTGGATTTTGTTTCTAAGCAGATACCACTGCCTCACGCGGTAGTTATATCAGGCATCCGCCGTTGCGGTAAATCCACTTTGCTTAACCAAACAATCAACAGCTTTTACGGCAAAGGCGTCTATTACCTTAATTTTGAAGATGAGCGTTTGGTGGACTTTGAGGTGGCTGACTTTAACAGCCTTTATGAGGTATTCTTAGAGCTTTACGGCGAAAGAAAGGTTTTCTTTTTTGATGAAATACAAAACGTAGCTCAGTGGGAGGTTTTTGTCCGCAGAATGCAGAATAAAGGTCATAAATTCTTTATAACCGGATCAAACGCATCTTTACTTAGCAAAGAGCTCGGTACCAAATTAACCGGCAGGTGCGTAAGTATAGAACTTTATCCCTTTTCTTTCATGGAATATTTGTTATTCAAAGGTTATGAGATGCAAAAGAATGCTTTATCCTATACTACTGAGCGGGCCAGCATAAAGAAACATTTCAGCGGATACCTGAGACATGGTGGTATGCCTGAATATTTGAAATACAGCGATTCAACATTGCTTAAACGCGTCTATGAAGACATATTATACAGAGATATCGTCGCCAGGTATGATATTAAACAAGTCAAGGCGCTTAGGGAATTAGGGCTGTATCTTTTGAGCAATATAGGGGCATTATTTTCCTATAATAACTTAACAAAGATATTAGGCGTAGGCAGCATGAATACCATAAAAAGCTACGCTGATTTCCTTGAGAACAGTTTTCTGGTATCGCTTGTAAACAGATTCTCCTATTCTTTAAAGCAGCAGTTTGTGGCTAACAAGAAAATCTATTGCATAGATAACGGTTTGGCAGAGTCTATCGCCTTCCAGTTTTCAAAGAATAAGGGAAAATTCCTTGAGAATTTGGTATTCTTAGAGCTTAAGCGCAGGCACCCTGAGATATATTACTATAAAACCGCCAATAGCTTGGAAGTGGATTTTTTGACAAAAAACGGCAAAAAAGATATCTCCCTTGTTCAGGTAGCAGATAATCTAGATAATGAAAAAACAAGGCAGAGAGAAATAGATGCCCTTACTTATGCCATGGACGAGCTTAAACTAAAAAAGGCCCTTATTCTGACCGAGGATACTGAGGAAGAAATAAAACTAAAAGGTAAAGCTATATTGGTGCAGCCCATCTATAAATGGCTCTTAGAATGAAGAAGAGACTTTCTTTACACGATAAGGTTTTTAAAGCGCTCAAAGAAGCCGTCCGTAAAGTGGTAGAGGGGCATAAGCGTAGCGGTCGGCTCCTTGTTGTGTGGCGTAATGGTAAAATGATATGGATACCCGCTTCTTAGGTGCTGCGAAAAGCTAATTAATAAACGATTTTCCATCGCTGGCCGTTTCTTAAGTTATTCAAGCCAGCTATTAGTTCTATAGAAAAGTACGGATATCTACCCCTATCGGGGAGCTTATCTTCTAAAAGCCCTTTTTCAACATCGCAGAGACGGAGCCAATTATGACTCGAACCTTGCGGAAAGCGCAAGGTTCGAGGTAAGCCTTCTGTAAGCAAATGACTTGCAGGGGGCTTTTTGTTGGGGTATAATCGGTATATGAAAATAATAACAGAAACATTGCTATCGGGCGAACTTAAGCAGATGGCTGTGACGACCTTCGGTAATTTAGTAAAAGCTGTAGTTGATGTTGATAGAGAAATTATCGCAGTTGATGCTGAGCTTCATTCTGATCTGGAAGCATTACTTTTAGAAGGCGGGTCAAAGCAAAAAAACCTCTGGGGTATTAATCTTTATCCAGAAATGCAGGGTGACGATTTTGTTGAGTTTGATTCCCTGATTAATATGCGTCCATCTCAAGGGAATAGAAGTCGCGGTGTTGAGAATGAAGAGATGCGCAAGAAAATTATTGCAATAGCTACAAAAAGGATTAAGAGGTGAATTATCAACATAAAGATTTAGCTGCTGGCCGCTGGAGCCAGCTATCATTGATTGAGCAAATGGCAAATATCGGCAGCGAGGTTGAGCGAGCGCTTAACTGGCGAATAAAGAATAATGTTGATTATACTCAAAAGGCATTTGAACGAAGCCTGGAGTTAATCGATTTAACATTAGAAAATGAAAAAAATTATGCACATCTGCAGGAAATTACCCGATTGAGAGAAGCAATTGTTGATTATTTTTTTGGGGCAAATCAGTTTATGTCTTCCGAAGGTTCTTGGCGGAGTTACTTCTTGCCTTTTACCTATGCGTCTCGCAAAAATCATTAATCTTTAAGAGTAATCTCACCTATAAAACTATCTCTGTTTACTCGAATATTGTGGTAAGTGTCTCTATTTTAGCTATGATAATAGGTATCTAAATTAGAGATACAGTTATTACTTATACCAGCACGGGGAGCCAATTTTTAATCCCTTGTAATGATATATGTTGCAAGGGATTATTATTTGATATAAGATGCTTTACAATGAAAAATAAAATCATTACTTATATAATAAGTGTTGGTAGGTGGATTATAGGTATTTTTGATGCCGAAAAATAGATCGAAGTTTATGCTATTATGCTCAAGATAGAGGGTAGTGTTATGTTAATTAAGGGAGGGAGAATATGAAATATAAAAATATTTGCAATGTTTGTAATAAAAATAAATCAGCTAAATCCGAGAGAATTGGTCTCCTTTTTTCGAAGGGACTAGTTAGGCTTAGTTTTCGTTCTATTTTCTTCACCATATATATGGTTCTAAGTCGTCCCATGGAATGGAATGCCATGATAGTTTTTCTCAAAAAAACTAAAAAACAAGAAAGTATTCCTAAAGGTAAAAAAGGGTATACTGGCTATAATATTCGTACGGGGGAGGATAGTTTTTGTGGGTCTACAGAACACGAGAGGCTATATGAGATTGATTATCAACGTAAAGAAAATCATTCCCACTGGAAAAAATTGAAGAAAAATATTGAAAATGATGTAAAGCTTAGAAAAAAAACAGGGATAGATGAATACATGCATTTAGACTATGACAATTTTACTATACAACTTACAAGAGAAAATTTTATTAAATTCCGTGAAGGCTGTTTATCTTTTAAGAGTCAGTTAAGATGGAAGAAATACGGGTCTGCGTCAATAGTATTTGGATAACCTCTATCTTGCTCACCCCTAAAGTAAAGGAGCAGCTTAGGCAGCTGTAACGAGTTCCGCACATAGTTTTTCCTTCGCTTCGCTGGTACAAAAAGTTCTAAACTCGTCTATGAGGGGAGCCAATTTTAAAAGCCCGGTTATTTTGCCGGGCTTTTTTATCTTTGGCTGCTTGATCAAAGAGTAGTTTGACTTCTCAACCTTCCGTGCTAAAATATAAATCAGAAGTTTTAATTCATTTGCCGGAGGTATTTTGATATAAAATTAGAAAATGAATGATATCCTGCTTATTGGAGTAATACTTTTTATAGGTTTTCTGCTCGGCCAGATATTCCAAAAGCTAAGGCTTCCTAAAATCCTCGGTTATCTAATTGCCGGTGTGCTGTTAAATCCCAGTATCTGCAGTTTTGTGCCTAAAGATATAACCACCCGCACTGATATGCTTGAGAATATAACGATTGCTTTTATTGCTTTTTCTATTGGCGGGATCATGATCGCCTCGGAGTTAAAAAAACTAGGGAAAGGGATTATCTATATCACGATTTTCGAGGCGCAGGTAACTTTTTTGATCATCTCTCTGGGCTTCATTATAACGCTTCCTTTTATTGCGCATATTCCCGGGGTTACCTGGTTTGCCACATTTATACCGATGAGCCTATTGCTCGGTTGCCTGGGTTCTCCTACGGACCCTTCGGTTGCTTTGGCGGTTACGCATCAGTATAAAGCTAAAGGTGAGGTTACCTCTACGATGCTGGATGTCGCCGGTTTTGATGATATCCTGGGAATAATGAATTTTAGCATTGCTGTGGTCATATCCAAGGCTATAATTACACATGAAGTATTTAGTGCATATACTGCTTTCGTTGAACCGGTCTTTATAATTGTAGGATCTGTGATTTTAGGCAGCCTTTTAGGCGTTATCTTAAATTTTATAGCAAATAAAATTAGCAAGCAGACAGAGGGTGTTTTATTTGTATTGATCTTAAGCTTTCTTGCGTTATGTTGGGGGATTGCTAGCCTGGTTCATGCAGAGGAGATACTTGCGATAATGGTAATGGGGATTGTGGTGGCGAATTTTAACCCAATGCGCGAGAGGATTTTTAAAATGCTAGAAAGATATTCCGAGGAACTTGTCTTTTTAATATTTTTCACTTTAAGCGGGATGCATCTGGATTTTAGTTTGATGTCTACGGCTTTTATTCTACTTGTATTTTTTGTAATCTATAGGATAATCGGAAAATTTACCGGAACTTTCCTCGGGGCTAAGCTGGCACATTCTTCTAGTGCGGTGAAAAAATATACTGCCAGCGGATTGATACCGTTCGGAGGGATTGTTATCGGGTTAGCTTTGATGATGCAGCAGGATCCTGCTTTTAGTAAGATATCCGGTTTTCTGGTGAGCACCATAGTCGGGGCGACTATTATAAATGAGTTTATCGGGCCGATCTTTGTTAAGAAAGCCATTAAAGATTCCGGGGAAATAGGTAAGCAGGCCGGCTAATTAACGGAGGAGTTGTTGTGACTAAGCTAAACTGTTGGGAATTTATGAAATGCGGCAGAGGAGTCGGCGGTAAAAATACAAAGGAATTTGGAGTTTGCCCGGTAGTCCTTGAGGTAAAAGCATCAGGGATCCATGGCGGGCAAACCGGCGGCAGATGCTGTTGGGCAATTGCAGGAACTTTCTGCGGCGGAGAGGTTCAAGGAACTTTTGTGGAGAAATTCAAAAATTGCAAGGATTGCCCGTTTTATCTAATCGTTTCCCAGGAAGAAGACCAGTACTTTACAGCTGTTGAGATATTAAAAAAAATAAAGAAGTAACTTTGAGCGGAGGTAGGATTAATATGCGTACATTTGTCTTGTTATTGCAATGCCAGGACCAAAAAGGGATTGTGGCCTCGATCTCTAATTTTATATTAAAGCATCAGGGTAATATTGTTACCGCTGATCAGCATAGCACGGATCCGCAGGGCGGATATTTCTTTATCCGTATTGAGTTTATTTTAGATAAAGATCAGTATAGCAGGCAAGACCTGGTTTCGGCTTTTGCTCCGATTGCCAAAGAATTTGATGCAGAGTGGAATTTTTATGATTTAGCGCAAACTCTGCGCATGGGGATATTTGTTTCAGAGCCGGATCATTGTCTGGTTGACCTGTTGTATTTATGGAATGCCGGTGAATTAAAAGTAAAAATCCCTTTTGTTCTAAGTAATGATGAAAAGCACCGTAAGGTAGTTTCCGCATATAATATCCCATTTTATTATGTGCCTTCAGATAAAAATAATCGCCGGGAATCAGAGCTATTATCTTATGCATCTAATTCTTCGGATTTCCTGGTGCTTGCCCGGTATATGCTGGTATTATCCCCGGATTTTCTGGAAAAATATAATAAAGATATAATCAATATCCATCATGGTTTTCTGCCGTTTTTTAAAGGAGTCGACCCGGCAGCTACTGCTCTCAAAGAGGGGGTCAAGGTTATCGGTGCAACCGCGCATTTCGTAAATAATGAGCTTGATGAAGGCCCGATTATCGCTCAGGAGGTCCAAAACGTCTCGCATAAAGACAGCCGGGATGATCTGGTCAGAAAAGGAAAGAATTTAGAGAAAAGGGCGCTGGGGAGTGCGGTCTCCAGTTATATCGATTACCGTATTATTAAGCACGAAGATAAAACTATAGTTTTTTAGAAATAAAGAGAAAGTTGCAGAGTAGGGAAGGTTTAGTTAAGCAGAAGAAATAGTTTTGATTTTTTGAATAACTTTTTTGATCGTTGATTCCGGAGTCGATGCACCCGCGGTTATTCCTACCTTTGAAGCATTCTTTAGCCAGGATTTTTTTATCTCCCTAGCAGAGTTAATCCAATAGCTGTTTTTATTTAGAGGCTTAGCTATTTCATAAATTCTTTTAGTATTGGCGCTGGTTTTAGAGCCGATAATAATTATTATATCATTCTCAAGTGGCATATTTTTTATTTCATTTTGTTTCATTTTTGTGGGATTGCAAATAGTGTTATGGAATGTGACTGTCGGGATATGCTTGCGCAGAATATTCAGAATCTCCAGGACATTATCTAAATTTTGCGTTGACTGCACGACAACTCCTGCCTGCTTAATTTGTCTGATCTTTGGCATAGGGATATTTTTCGGTTTATCAATTATGATCGTTTTTGATTTTAATTGCCCGGCGATTCCTTGAACTTCATTATGCAGCTTATCTCCGATTATAATTACCCGGTATCCTTTATTTTCGAGCCTTCCTGCGATTTTATGTATTTCTTTTACCATCGGGCAGGTAGCATTAATAATCGTATAGCCTAATTTTTTTGCTTTTTGCAATGTTTGTTTAGAGCATCCATGAGCTCGGATTAGCAATATTTTTCCTTTTCCTGCGGATAAGTGATTGATTTTTTTAATTCCAGCTCTTTGGATTTGCCTAACTACCTCTTCGTTATGCACGATATCTCCGAGCATAAATATCGGTTTTCTGATTTTGGCAGTTTCCAGAGCCATAGTAATTGCTTTTCTTACCCCGAAACAGAACCCCGCCGACTTTGCTAATTGTATTTTCATAATTATTTTTCTAAGAGGATCTCCCGGATGAAGCTATCCAATGCTAGCTTGTATTCTTTTTTCATTTTTAAGTCGTTGGTTTGTTTTATGGCCTGTGAATATAAATGTTTAATTTGATATTGCGCAGAGGCAAGAGCACCGGATTTGATTATAATCTTTCGTATTTTTACTAGGTCGGTTCTTTTTATACAGCTGGCAGCTAAAATATTTTTTATAATAAGCTTATCTTTTTTATTTGCCTGGTTAAAAGCGTAATAGATAAGCAATGTTCTTTTGCCTTCTTTAATATCTGTGAGGTTAGATTTACCAGTTTGGCTTTCTTTGCCAAATGTTCCAGCTATATCGTCTTTGATCTGAAAGGCTCTACCTATAAGCATGCTATAGGCGTATAATTTTTTAATTTGCCTGGGTTTTGCCCCGGCAAGTATGGCCCCCATAGTCAGTGGAGATGCAAAGGTGTAATTTGCAGTTTTATAATCATAAATTTTATAAATATCTTTTTGGGTCACTTTTTCTAAAGGTTTAATTCCTAAAAGTAGTTCGATAAATTCTCCGGTTCCTGTGAATAAAGTTGCCGAGATAAGTTTTTTTAGCGCCTTTTCTTTACGTTCTTTGTTTTCTTTAACTGTTAAAAAAACATCAAGGGCCATGGCGTACATAACATCACCGGCAACTATAGCCAGGTCTTCTCCGCTGAATTTAGCCTTTTTATTTCCAGCAAGATATCTTTTAAACAGAGCATGCATGGATGGCCTGCCCCGGCGCATGGAGGATTTATCAATGATGTCGTCATGGACCAGCATAAAATCATGCAAAAGTTCTAATGACAGGGAGCTGCGATAGAGTCCAACTGGGGATTTTTTAGAAAAGCCGAGATAGCCGATACAGAATAATATCGGCCTTATTCTTTTACCATCACGCAGAATAAATTCTTTTATATTTTTAGAGAGGCAAAAAGAGAGCTTGTTCAGTGAGTATATTTTATCAATGCTTCTGGCATAATTGCGCAGCTCTTTTTCGATGCGTTTTTTTATTTTCAAAACCATGAGTTTATGTTACCATATTATGTTCCCGTATTATGTTAATAAAACATAGTAACATAACAGGTATGAATATGCAATTATTTTGGAACAGGATTATAAGGTATAGTTTTGTTTTTTTACTTCTGGCCTGGGTTTTTCCGGCAAAAACTTCTGCCGCAGATGTAGATCAAGAAGCCCGGCCCGTACTTATTATTTTTCATTCGCCAAGCTGTCATGCCTGTGTTGAAGCCAAACAGAAGGTGTTGCCCGGCTTAGAGAGTGAATTTAAAGACAAAGTTATCTTTGAATACCGGGATATAGGGGAAACTGATAATTATAAGATGCTGATAGGTTTATTGCAGAAAAGGGGAGCGGACTTGAAATTTCAAGTTCCGCTTTTTTATTTTAACGGAAGAATCTTAAAATCCGATGCCCACCTTAAAGATAATTTACGCGGTTTTATTTTAAAAGGTTTAAAAGGCAAACCTTCGGTTTTAGAGGAAGTTTCTACGGATTTAGTTGCCTACTTTAAAAGTTTTGCTCCGGCGGCAATCATCATTGCCGGCCTTCAAGACGGGATTAATCCTTGCGCTTTTACCGTGATTGTATTTTTTATATCTTTTCTTGGTGTGCAGGGGTATCGTAAAAGAGAGCTTATTCTTATCGGATCGGCGTTTATTTTTACGGTATTTTTAACTTATTTATGCATCGGGTTGGGGATCTTTAACTTTTTATACCGCTTTAAAGGTTTTTGGTTAGTCACTAGCTTAGTTAATTCAATGGTCGGAATGCTTAGTATTTTATTTGGTTTTTTTGCGCTTTATGATTTTATTAAATTTAAGCGGACCGGTTCTACCGAAGGGTTAATTTTGCAGCTGCCTAAGCCGGTTAAGGAGAGTATTCATCGGGTTATCGGATTTTTCCACCGTCGAAACGCTCAGGATAAACAGAATAATTCATTGCCCGGATTAAGTAAGCTTATTTTTAGCGCTATCGCTAGCGGATTTTTAGTTTCATTGTTGGAGGCGGTTTGTACTGGGCAGGTGTATTTGCCGACGATATCCTTTGTTTTAAAGACGACTCCTTTAAAGCTTCAGGCTTTGGGATATCTTTTGATGTACAATATTATGTTTATCATTCCGCTGATTGTGATTTTTGTCTTTGCTCTGTTTGGTACAACTAATTTACAATTTTCAGGTTTCTTAAAAAAACATTTGGGTCTGATTAAAATTTTTATGGCAGCTTTATTTTTTAGTTTAGGGGTATTTTTACTCTGGCGGAGTTAATGCGTAAAATTATAAGTTTATTTCTTTTAGTTTTTTTAATTTCCTATCCGGTATCTGCGCAGGACAAAGCCGATAGCCTCAATGAATGGGATTTCGGTCAAGTTAAACAGGAGCAGATCTTAAAGCATGATTTTGTATTTAAGAATGAAACCAATGTTGTTTTGAATATCGCAAGCGTCAATACCTCATGCGGATGTACTGCCTCGCAAGCGGATAAAAAATCTTTAGAGCCTGGCGAAAGTACGACGATAAGTGTAGCTTTTAGCACTAAGAAATATGTGGGAGAGGTAAAGCAATTTGTCTATTTAAATACCGACAATCAGGACTTACCGGTAGTGAAATTTGTCATTAAAGCTGAAGTGTTAAAGGAGGCCTAATTAATATGTGGTCATTGCAATTAAGAATGTGGTTATTGGTAACGCTTTTGTTCGGGATTATTTATGCCTTAATGGTGGTTATTGGTAGCAGTTTTTTGCATGTGGGAGGTTTTAGTTTCTACCTGATTATCTCCCTGGCGATGATGTTGGTTCAGTATTTGTTGGGGCCCAAAATTGTGGAATGGAGCATGCACGTAAAATATATTAATCGCCAAGAGAATCCTCGCTTGTTTGCGATGGTGGAGTCTTTGGCCGTGCGCGCAAATATCCCCATGCCCAGAATCGGCATTGCCCAGATTGATATTCCTAATGCTTTTGCTTTTGGGCGATCGCTTAGAGATGGTAGGGTTTGCGTAACGGCCGGGATTATGAAATTACTCGACGATGAAGAGCTTAAAGCCGTGCTCGGACATGAGCTAAGCCATTTGAAGAACCGCGATGTGCTGACGATTACCTTGCTTTCGGTAATTCCGATGGTGATGTATCATATTGCCTGGCAATTTTTATTTTACGGGCGTCGGAGAGATAGCCGGGGAGGCAATACCGTATTAATTGGCCTAGCAGCTTTTATATTTTATTTTATCACTAATCTTCTGGTGCTTTATGCCTCGCGTATTCGGGAGTATTTTGCCGACCGTGGGTCAGTGGCCTTAGGCAATCAGCCTAAAGCATTAGCCTCTAGTCTTTATAAATTAGCCTATGGTTCAGCCAAAATGACTCCGGAAGCACTAAAGCAAACTGAAGGACTAAAGGCTTTTTTCATCAATGATCCATCCCGGGGCCGTAAGGAAGTATTGGAGTTATCGCAATTAGATCTGGATAAAAATGGCATTATTGATTCCTCTGAATTAGATCTACTTAGAAAATCAAATATCCGTTTAAATTTAGGGGGCAGGATGATGGAGCTTTTAAGCACGCATCCGAACATGCTTAAGCGCATTAAAAAGCTCTCGGAATACAGGGCTTAAATAAATAAGTTTAAAAATTAAGGGGACAGGCCCCTCGTCATGCTCGGGGTCTGTCCCCTGTTCTTTTTAGAATATTTCGTTAGATTTTGCCTTCAATTATGTCTATTAGACTAGAAAAGAGGCAAATATGCTTACATTAATACCACAGGAAATAATTGAGCGTAAGATTTTTTTAATCCGTGGACACAAAGTTATGTTGAGTAATCATCTCGCCCAACTTTACGGAGTTACTACTAGCGCATTGGCTCAATCAG
>PCWB01000003.1:46898-47159 GCA_002796135.1 Candidatus Omnitrophica bacterium CG11_big_fil_rev_8_21_14_0_20_41_12 | reverse complement strand
TTTTAGTATTTCTATCTCCATTTCGGCGCCGCGTAACTTACGGCGAAGAACAACTATTTCCGATAAATGCCCTTTGCCGATAAACGCTTTATCGCCATCCACGGCATATCTCTTTTTCCAGTTATAGAGCACATTGGCATGGATTCCCAAAGAGCGGGCTACCTCTTAAGGCTTTTTGGCCTTCTTCGGTAACCATTTTAACCGCTTGAACCTTAAACGCCTTGTCAAACCGCTTCATTTTGACGCCTTCCCCAACCATTG
>PCWB01000003.1:0-46871 GCA_002796135.1 Candidatus Omnitrophica bacterium CG11_big_fil_rev_8_21_14_0_20_41_12 | reverse complement strand
CCAACCATTGGACACCTCCCGTTTTAAGAGCCGGCTTTTATGCTAACACCAACTCTTCTTTGTGTCCACTTTTTCGGGGGAAGATCACCCTTATGAAATACCAGAATACAAGATTCGCGACATTATCTCTGAAGCAGACTGGAAAAAACAAGAGCAAATCTGGCATTCCCTCCTAAAATCTACCGAGAATAAAGCATAATTACCTACCTGTTACGAGAGATAAAATTCCCGTAACTGCCTATTCTACACTTACAACCTAATCGCATATTAGCCAATTACACCTGTTACGAAAACTCTACCCAGATAGAGATGAATTGGCCATTTTAGAGAATTTTTGGATAGTTTTAGAGAAATTTTACACACAGGTATTGCGGATTATATTTCTTTGGGAAAACAATTAAAGAATAATGCCCCAACTCTTTGACACCCTAGGGCATAAAAATAACCATGATCACGTTAAGTAATCATGGTTATTTGCCTCTCTCATCCGACGAAGAGAGAGAAATTACTGGGGTGGCTGACGGGGAACGATCCCGCAACCCTCAGAACCACAATCTGATGCTCTAACCAATTGAGCTACAGCCACCATAAAACTAAAAAAGAACTAATTTGCCGCAGGATCCGGCTTATTGATCATTTCTTCAAAAAAATCTTTTAGTCCATTACCTAGAGCAACTACTCCGTCGGTTACGGCATGCGAAACATCTACACCGCTCTTAATTCCGCTTTGCAGTAATTTAGAAGGCCATAATAACACATCCTGAGGCCGCAATCCAGCCTTTGCCCTGCCCTGCATAAGTTTACCCTCAAACGCCGATTTGATATCGCCAAAACCAAAAATCGGCTGGTCCATCTTGGTATGCAAAGTGAAATCCAAAACAACCTTACCCTGATTCATGGATTTAAACATATCCAGCACTACATCAGTCAGGCGCTCAGCTTTCTTCTGACTTTCCTCAGGAGTGCGTACTTTGCGGACAATATCAGCCAGCTCTAAATGACAAGCCGCATCAATATCATTATTGGTGCCCTTAATATTGCTGCTGAAATTAAGTTTGGCTTTTTCAATCCGCGCTGCGCCTAAATCAACCCAGGTTGAATAATAAGGATAGAAAACAATGGCGTCGATATTTTCAACTTTCAAAGTTGCCAGCATATCTTTCTTATAGGAGTTTATCCATCCTTGCGCAGAAAGTTTGCCATCAGACTCTCCGGTATGCCAGGAGATATTCCCTTTTAAATCAAAATTAGTCAGAACATCCGTGCTGACAGTATGTAAGTTAGTTGCATAAAAAAAGATATCTTTGATCGTAAATTTTATCGTTCCGCTGGTTGCGGTTGAATCGATAAAATTCAACCAGCCAGAATAGATCTTCAGGCTTTTGATAGTTACGGGAAAAACCTTGTTCTGTCCGACTGTTGGCGTAACCGCAACGGTGATAGGCGCAGTTGCGACAATTTGCCCCCTTCCCACATCCACACTACTGTTATCCGCAACTGCAACAGGCATAGGTATACGCTGATATGTAAGTAACGGGCTGACAATTTTAACTTTATTAAGAGCAATTTTTCCGAACAAAAGATTAGGGATACTCGGAGATATATAAATATATCCGGCTTTAAGCACACCCTTAATCTCTAAGTTTCTTATCTCTAAATTCAGCGGCGGCCTAATATCCAGTTTTCCAATAGTGGTTTTATGGCCGGTTAACTGCTCAATATTTCTTATAATTATATTTTTAGCTTCCACGATAAAAAAAATATAGGCCAAGCTAAAAAGAATAACTACAATAGCGATAATTGTGAATATTTTTTTCCAGTTTTTCATAATTTTTATGCGTTATTTAAATGCGCCTGGGCCGAATCGAACGGCCAACAACCGGCTTAGCTTACCGCACCGGATTACTCCGGCCAAAACAATGTTGCGGTCTGGACTTTATCTTGGGCATTTCAGCCCTACTGTGTAAAGTCTCTACACTCTCTGTAACTTCCACAGATAGCTCGGTATTACCCACACGGGCGTTCACCGAATTAGCAGCATGCACTTCATAAGTTCGTTTCCCTATGAAGGCTCCAAATACTGAAGGCAGGTGCTCTATCCAATTGAGCTACAGGCGCATTAAATTTTCAAAGTCGGGGCGACAGGCTCCCGGGGACTTCTAAGTTCGGCGGGATTCCTGTTGCCTTATTCAGAACTAATCGGGGCGACAGGACTTGAACCTGTGGCCTCCTGCTCCCAAAGCAGGCGCTCTAGCCAAACTGAGCCACGCCCCGTATTGCGTGAATTTTGATTATATCAACTTGCTTCTTGCTTCACAATGTATTTCTGAATGATCAGCTTGGCCTGCTTTAAAGCATGATGGCGGTGGCTCATCTTATGCTTAATTTTTTCTCCAAGCTGGGCAAAAGTCTTTTTAAATTTCGGAATATAAAATACCGGATCATACCCGAATCCAGCAGCTCCTTTTGATTCAAAAGAAATCAAACCATTACATCTTCCCTCAACAACTGCGACGAGCCCTCTCTTATCCGCTAACGCAACAGCGCAAACATAATGCGCTTTTCTTTTTGCCAGAGGCAAATCTTTAAGTAATGTCAAAATTTTAAGATTATTCTTAATATCACTTTTCTCACGGCCTGAAAATCGCGCCGAATAAATCCCCGGAGCTCCATTCAAAGCATCAACGCATAAACCTGAATCTTCCCCTAAACAAAACTCATCCGTAAATTGCGCCAGCTTCACTGCTTTCTTTACCGCATTCTCCTTAAAAGTTTTTCCATTTTCAATCACCTGCGGAGAATTTTTATAACCATCAAGAGACAATAAAGTTAAATCCATCCCATTCAAAATCTCTTTTATTTCAAGCAGCTTCTTTCTGTTTCGCGTGGCAACTACTAACTTCATAATCCTAAGATATCCCCGACTAATTTTCTTTGCACGCTAAAAAGCTCATCAACGCCTTTCTTGGCAAAATCCAGCATCGTATCCATTTTTTCTTTGGAAAAAGGCTTGCGTTCGGCATTACCCTGGACCTCAATAAATTCACCGGCTCCGGTCATAACCACATTCATATCTACTTCAGCCTTGGAATCCTCCTCATAACACAAATCTAGCAACAGATTCCCGTTTAATATCCCAACGCTGGTTGCCGCAACATAATCCTGAATCGGAACCTTAGTGATCTTGCCGTCTTTTTTGAGTTTCTGCAGAGCATCAACCAGAGCAATAAAGCTTCCAGTAATCGAAGCAGTGCGTGTACCCCCGTCTCCCTGAATAACATCACAATCAATCCAAATCGTACGCTCGCCTAGATATTTCATCTCGGTAACTGCCCGCAGAGATCTACCGATTAAACGCTGAATTTCATAAGTACGCCCGGAATCTTTACCGCGCGGAATACGTGTCCCGCATGAACGAGGAAGCATTCCATATTCTGCAGTAACCCAGCCAGTGCCTGAGCCTCTTAGAAAAGGAGGAACAGTCTCTTCAACCGATACCGTACAAATTACTTTGGTGTTTCCTAACTCAATTAAACATGACCCTTCCGGAAATTTAATATAATTTCTGGTGATATTGACTTTTCTGATTTTATCATTACCGCGTCCGTCAATGCGCATCATAAATGCTCCTTCCATGAGTATCAATCGCTACAATCAAAGGAAAATCCTTTACTTCTAATTTTACGATTGCCTCCGGGCCTAAATCCCGATAAGCAATTGTTTCGGCATGCTTAATGTATTTGCTTAATAACGCCCCGCATCCGGCGTAAGTCACAAAATAAACCCCTTGGTATTTCTTAATTGCATCCTTTACTTTTTTAGAACGCGCCCCCTTGCCGATCATTGCACTTAATCCTTGAGCAAGTAAAGCAGGAGTAAATTCATCCATGCGTGCACTCGTCGTCGGGCCACAGGAGCCGATTATTCCACCTTTAGGCGTCTTGGTGGGCCCGCAATAATAAATAATTGCGCCCTCTAATTCAAATGGTAGCCGCTTTTTAGCTTTAATTGCCTCAGCCATGCGTTTATGCGCCTGGTCACGGGCAGTATAGATTGTCCCGCTAAAAATAATTTGTTGGCCGGCTTTGAGTGAGTTTAAGTTCCTCATAAAATTATCTGTGCGCTTCTTAAAGCATGACAGCTGATATTTACGCTAACCGGTAGGCCGGCAATATGCGTAGGGTATTTCTGAATTTTTACGGCTAATGCCGTAACCTTCCCGCCTAAACCCATTGGCCCGATGTTTAGATTATTAATTTCTTTTAATAAATCAGATTCTAGCTTAGCGTATGGCGTATAGTGTTTAGTGGATAATTTTTCCAATAATGCCTTCTTGCCTAAAATACTTGCATAATCTGCGCTGCCTCCGATACCCACGCCGACAACATACGGCGGACAGGCATCCGCTCCTGCGCTCTTTACTGCCTCGATAATAAATTTTTTAACCTCTTTTATAGTCGCCGTAGGCTTAAACATCATCAGCCGCGATTTATTTTCACAACCAAAGCCTTTAGGCAGAACGATTAATTTTATTCTATTTCCCCTGACAATATCCGTATGAATTATGCACGGAGAAAATTTAGGGATCCCTCTTAAAAGAGGATCACCGACAATAGAACTTCTTAAAGAATATTTCCGATATCCGTCTTTAATCCCCTTATTTATCGCTGCTTTTAAATCACCGGATATCTTTACATCCTGGCCTACTTCGGTAAAAACAACCGGCATGCCGGTATCCTGACAGATAGCTAAGCTGTTTTGCTTAGCGTAAACGGCATTATCCAGTATTGCCTTAAGGATTGTCTTGGCCCGTTTATTTTTTTCTAAACGGTAAGCGCTGCCCAAAGCAAATCGCACATCGTTTCGCAAAATAAAATTAGCGCGCCGCACTAACTCCATAACTGCTTTAGTTATCTGACTTGCCTTGATTTCTCTCATTTAGCTTGATACTCCCTGGAAACGGTAGTGGTAATGCCGCCGCGAGGATTAAACACTCCGGTAATCTTAAGCCTACGCGGTTTGACCACAGCCACAAAATCCTCGAGCATCTTATTAATTAAATGCTCATGAAAAATACCCACATTGCGGAAAGAGATAGTGTACATCTTAAAAGATTTTAATTCCACGCAAAACTTAGCCGGGCAATATTCGATACTAATAGTTGCAAAATCCGGCAAACCGGTTTTCGGACAGATACAGGTAAACTCAGGAATATCCAGATTAATCGTATAAATTTTATCCACGTATTGATTGACCCAAACCTCAATCGCCGGAGTTCTAAGTTTACGTATATTTTTCTGCAGGCCTTCGTAATCGGATTTCTTCATTATCTTAACCCCATTATTTTATGGATCTGCGGTATAACGCAAGTTGTAACTTTATTCTGCTTAGCGATTTCTTTAAAACGAGATAATTTCTCGTTCAATACCGATTGATTCTCGTAGCTGTTGGGCTGTAAAACTAAAACGCTCGAGGGGCTCACCTCTCTAATCAAGCTGAGAGCTTCCATTAAATCTTCCTCCCGCGTAGCCTGGCAGATGATTGCTTTAAGGAACACTTCTTTTTTAACCGCAACTTTGAGAAACTTCCTGTGCATATTCCAAAGATTTCCCATTCCGCTTGAGCTGGGGAATTTTAAATCCATGGCGATAATATCAATACGGTCGATTACCTCTTCTAGCTCAAAAGATAATGTGCCGTTGGTTTCCAAATAATGCTTATGTCCGTGCTCAGAGGTAAGCGCCAGTACCTCTTTTAGGAAATTTGTATACAAAAGCGGCTCTCCGCCGGTAAATGAAACAGAATGATACTTGTCGCGGTAAAGTTTGATCTCCTCAAAAAGCTCACCCGGCTCATATTCCATAAACCGGTCAAGCTTGGTATCGCAATAAGTGCAGCTTAAATTACAGTTAAAAAAACGAACAAAGATCTGTTTTTCACCTAAATACAAACCTTCCCCTTGCACGCTTTCAAATATCTCGGCAATCTTAGCTTTCAATCAATTAACGGGTCAACTAAACCCGCCTCTTTAAATCCTTTTGCCCGGTAATGACAGCTAGCGCATTTGCCGCAAGGGTATTTTTTCCCGCGATAGCAAGACCAGGTTAACTCAAACGGAACGCCGTGCTTCTTTCCTAATTTAATAATCTGCGATTTATTCTTATGCAGCAAAGGAGTAGCAATTTTAATTTTATTGCCTCCGATTGTGCCCTTTTTAGCCATTTTAATAAAACTCTTGAAAAATTCAGGACGACAATCAGGGTAACCGGAATAATCCTGGGCATGCGCACCGATAAAAATTGCCTTGGCCTTGATTGTTTCAGCAAACGACAATGCAAAACTCAAGAATATAATATTACGCGCCGGCACATAAGTGGCCGGAACCCCTTTAGTAATTTTATCCGCAACTTTTACTTTCTTGTCTAAGAGCGCCGAACCTTTCCAGGGTAAATTTATCTTTGAAATTCCATAAGCACATCCGCTTTGCTTGGCGATTCTTACAGCGCAGATAGTCTCTTTTTTATGAAGTTGGCCGTAATCAAAGATCAGACAAAAACATTGATAACCTTCTGCTTGAGCAAGATATAAAGCCGTTGCCGAATCCAGCCCTCCGGATAAAAGCACTACCGCTGATTTATTCTTCATAAGTAGCGCAGCTGGTCGAGTTTTCCCAAACCGTTACCGACTCAAGCAAAGGAACTTGTCTGATAAGTTTTTTATAAATATATTTTGCGATATTCTCAGACGTAGGATTGACTTTCTTAAAATAAGCGATTTTATTTAAGTATTTATGGTCCATCTCTTCTAAAGAAGCTTTTAATTTTTTCTTCAGATCCTTGAAATCTACCACGATGCCGATATTATTTAGTTTTTCAGATTTAACCACTAATTCCACGCGCCAATTATGGCCGTGCAAATCTTCGCATTTCCCTTTATACCCTCTTAAATTATGCGCGGAGCTAAAAGTTGCCTCGACCCTTAAACTATACATTATCCACCTTCTTAACGTTGGTCAATTTTCTCCCCATAAATCTTTGGGCTAAAGAACTAAACCACTCGGGATTATCGCTGACATAATATTTGTGTCTTCCGCCTTTACCGCGGTTAAGCATATCTTCGCTGGATAAAATTTTCTTAACCTCAAAAGCCACTTGCTTGGCTGAATCAATCAGGATAACATTTTTACCTAAGACCTCCTGAATTACCGGTTTAAGTAGAGGATAATGCGTACAGCCCAAAATAACTGTATCAACTCCGGCCGCACAAAGTGGTTTTAAATAAGTCCTAGCCACGCTCATAACAACCTCACCCTTAAGCCAACCCTCCTCGACAAAAGGGACAAATAACGGACAGGCGGCTGCGGTAACCTTTACCTTAGGATCAAGTTGTTTGATCTCTGTCTCATAGGTGCGGCTCTTAATGGTTCCCTTGGTCCCAATAACTCCGATACGTTTATTTTGCGTGGCATAGACCGCCTCTCTTACTCCGGGAGTAATTACCCCGATAATCGGAGCGCGGAAATGATTTTTAATTACCGGAAGCGCAAAGCTGGATGCGGTATTGCAGGCAACGCAGATAAGTTTAACATCCTGTTTTAATAAAAATAAAATATTTTCAATGGAAAAACGGATAACCGTCTGGCGTGATTTGATCCCGTAAGGAACTCTGGCAGTATCGCCAAAATAAACAATGTTTTCATTGGGCAATTGAAGGATTATTTCTTTGGCTACCGTAAGCCCGCCTACACCTGAATCAAAAATACCGATTGAACTCATCTGGATAGCTCCACTAATGCCATATCTTGTGAATAATCCCGCAGGCCATCTAATATGCCTTGGGCTAATTTCTGTCGATAGGCGCCGGTTTTTAATAATTTTTCTTCATTTAAATTAGAAACAAAGCCAACCTCAATCAAGATGCCCGGCATTCTAATTCCCTTTAATACCTGAAAGCGGGCATTTTTTACTCCCAGAATATTTGCATCAACGCAGGAATCCATAATTCTGCATATGGAATGGGAAAGCTCGATTGACTCAGCGCGGCTGTTGGTATAAATCATATCCCAAACAATCGCCTTTAAATCCTGGGAGCTACCGGCGAAAACAGCGTCTTTTAAATTCAATGAAACACTTCTTGCCGTAAGAGCAGCGCGGCCGGAATCACTTACGCTGGGAGCCACATAGTAAACCTCAAGGCCGTTCAAAGAGCGTGAGCGGACGGCATTGGAATGAACGCTGATAAATAATTCTGCCCCTGATCGATTAGCGATATTGACCCGCTCGGATAACGGCACAAATTTATCAGTTGCGCGGGTCAGCACCGTATGCACGCCTTCGGCGTTTAAAAGGCTGCTTAATCTTTTGGCAATATCTAAGTTGGCATCTTTTTCTCTTAAGCCGTTTCTACCTATTGCCCCGGGATCTTTACCCCCGTGTCCAGCATCGATAACGACTTTGGTTAATTTTATTTTAGCTGCGGTTGTGCGACGGGAAACCGAAGTTGTAGGATAGAATAATATATCAAAGACCTGCTCCTTGAATTGACGGGGCACGACAATGGTTCCCTGATAAACATCTACGGGAGAACTCAAATGCATTATTTTATCATTAACTAAAATTAAAGCATCCCCTGCCCTTAAACTTACGGACTTAGCATCTTTACTTAGATAAGCAGTGCGTAGAAGCGGCTCATATTGCATCTGAACACCGCGTAAATCGCATAAACTGACCAAGGGATAATAAGTTACTCCGCCGATAGAATAAGTAGCGATATTCTCTCCGATAGGAACCGTGGCGCAACCGGAGATCAAAAGTATGCTTAAGAAAAATAATATATTTAATTTTTTAGTCATAATTGTTTTGGTGGCAGAACACGAATCTACTCATTATCCAAGTAGCGTGGACTATTTCTTCATCTTGTCCGATTCAACAAGAGCCTAGCGTATTATAAGAAGCATAAATTTACCGTTGGTTCAATTCTCTAATCTTTGCCACTAACTTCATTTTATCGCTGAACATCTTTGGGGTATATTTGCCTGCTCGATGAGTCACAACTTTATACTTTTTTAATATCAAAGTTGCTTGTGGCTTTTTAATGATTAGATATTTAACTATCTCCTTGAGAAATCGCAATGCTCTGTCTTGACGAACAGACCATGCGAAAGAATCATTGTGTTGAGGTTTATATTTTTTCTTTGAAACAATTAATCCTCCACACCTTTGTTTAATCCATTGCAAAAGTTTCAAATTATTATTCGCAACAGAAACAAAAGGTATTGGAGTTTCATTTTTGTGATGCTTCATAAGCGTCACCGTGCCTTCACCATCAACAATTCCTGCTATGTAAGCTTTCTCAAGCTCTACCAACGGTATCACCTCCTATCACTCCTAATTAGAGAAAAGATAAGAGAACAGTTCTGTTTTCTCATACTAGAAAAAAAGAAATGCCCCTTTTCATTTTTACTTGTCGCATAAATTTGGTGGAGGTGGGCGGATCGAACCGCCGTCCCTAAGCAATCAAATAAAAGCCGCTACATGCTTAGCCAGATAATTTGTCTTAGCCTTGCAACTTCTACCAGGCAGGATTTGCAAAGCGCAGCCTTTTCGATTTCATCCCGGCTTGGAAGGCTAACCGCCGAGACTATCCTACCAAGGCCCTAATCCATCCCGTAGGCTGGACGGTTAGAGGCTGCTCTAACTTAGTTAAAGCAGACTGTTGGGATAAACATCGGTCTTGCCCCAAAGGACAATCCCAATGCCGGCCCTAAACGTGACACTGTCGTGTTTGCGTTTGAATTGTGCACGGGTTATTAACGCGGCTAACCATGCGTCCGCGACATGCTGCTCTTATCCGACTATCTCAAGTCGAACCCTTTCACCCCCAAATTTTCAAATAACAATATTCTAAAAAACTCTTTACCCTCTTCTATTTTTTACTACCCTGCGCATTTCACGATCTATTTCTCTGCGCTTGATACTTTGGCGCTTATCATAAAATTTCTTACCTTTACCAAGCGCCAATTCCACTTTTACAAAACCCCGGTCATTAAAATAGATCTTTAACGGAACTAAGGTCAGGCCTTTTTGGGTAAGTTTACCGATGAACTTCTGAATTTGCCCCTTATGCAAAAGAAGTTTCCGGGCCCGATCCGGATCTACGTTTAAGTAACTGGCCTCTGTATAATGACTGATATGGGCGTTATATAAAAAAATCTCACTACCTTCAGGACGGGCGAAGCTATCATCCAGGGTAATTTTACCGGCGCGCAGAGATTTTACTTCAGAGCCCTTAAGCTCGATACCACTCTCAATAGACTCCAAGACCTCATAATCCCTGTAGGCCTTACGGTTAGTGACAATAATTTTACTCATTTTAGCACAACCAGCGATAAATATAAACCTAAAAATAACGGTATGGTAACCAAGCCGAGGATATGGCTAAAAAATACTCCTTGGCTGATTAATGCGTCTTGGCGGTTATAGCGGCGAATAATTACCGATAAAGAAGTTGCCGAAGGCATCGCCAATTGCATTACGATCAGGAAACCAAATAACTGCGGCAAGCCCAGTTTAAGCACAATCCACAGACCCAATGCCGGTAAAATAATCAACTTGCCTAAAAGAAAGAATGACATCGCCTTATAATTAATGTTCTTCAGTTGCACTAAAGCAACATTACCGCCGACGACAATCAAAGCCAAAGGCAGAGTACAATTACCCACCATCTGAATAGGCTTAAATATGGTGGCCGGTATAAATTTATTTAAACCCAAAGCAATCAGAGCAAGAGTTGCTAAATTCGCGATTACCGGAGGGCTAAAAATATGCCCTAGCTTAAACCTTGATTCTTGATCAAAGGTGAGCATATATATTCCCAATGACCAGGCCACCAGATCAAAACCAAGCAGAAACAGAAAGATATAAATAAAAATATTATTCATTTGTTGCCCTGAAAATATGGCGGCAACCATCGCCAAAGGAAGATATCCGGAGTTCTGAAATCCTACCAGGCTTAAAAATTGCAGCTTGTTATCTTTTAATTTTATAAGCTTAAGCAGGCAGAAGCCTACGGTCAGTCCGGCTGTGGTAATTAAAAAACTGGTCAACGGAAAAATCCACCAGTTCGGAAAAAGGCTAAAGCTAAAATTCTGCAACAGCTGGGTAAAAATTAAGGCCGGAAAAACAATCTGAATCACCAGCCGGCTTAAAGCATCAAGGCCGGGGTGGGAAAGTATATTTTTCTTTACCAAAACATAACCCAAGGCCCCCAAAATGAATATCTGGGCCATAGCCAAGCCGGTAATTTTAAAATGTTCTAAAAACATAATTTGCCTTTCATTTAATCTGTTATTATAACAGCAAAAAAACTCCGCCGCAATTCATTTATACAAAAGTACAAAAGGTACAAAAGGGGACGTCCCAAAAAGGGACACCCTTGAAAAAGGGTGTCCCCTAACAGGACGTCCCTACTTTAGAGTAGTTATGATTGACAGGATTACGGGGCTAAGATATACTTAAGAATAATTTTGCGGAGGTGGTGGAATGGCAGACACGCAGGTCTCAGAAGCCTGTGCCGCAAGGTGTGAGGGTTCAACTCCCTCCCTCCGCACCATTAAAATATATCTTGGAAATTAAACGAAATCTACGGCTGGTCCGATTTAGATTTTATTGCTTTTTCTATTGTCTTAATAAGCTTGGCATCGTCGACAGGCTTAACAAGATAATCAGTAATCCCGAATCTAAAAGCCTTAAGCTTATCCGTACTTTTATCTAATCCCGAAATTACGATTATCGGAATCGTTGCGCCGATAGAATCATTATTAAGCATGGCGCAGGCATCTAACCCGCCGATACCCGGCATGAGCAAGTCTAATAAGATAACATCGGGTTTAAAGATATGAATGCGTTCGATTATGTCTTTTGCTTCAGTGATGGCCATAACTTCATAACCGGCAGAAGCCTCAAGGCGCATTTTAAGCATTGAAGCAAAATCCTCTTCATCATCAATAATTATTATTTTCTTCTTCAAGAAAATCCTCCCTCTTGATCTAAATATACCACTAATCCCTGCTGATTCAAAAAGCTATTAACGACACTATTGCTTATGCGGCTGCTGTTCGATATTAATATAATCATCGAAACTGATCGGTTCTCCTAACTCCTGTTTGACCACCCTAATTCGGTCAGGAACATAGGGGTGTGTTTTAAAATATGACTTCTCCTGAAGCGGCATTCTACGGTTGATATCCTGCAGCTTGATTAAAAAAGTGATCATCGCATGCGGATCATATCCTGCTAATTTAGCGTAACGGGCACCTAATTGATCTGCCAGAAGCTCATCCTCCCGGCTATAGCCAAGAAGGAATTGAGTAAAAGCAACATCGGCAGCCGTGCCTACTTCTCCTGTTCCCGGAGCAGGGGCCACAGCTACTAATAATCTTAATATAGAAAAACTTTGCATGGCCTGAAGTTTTTTGATGCTATGCCGGGCAACGATATGGCCAATTTCGTGCGCCAGAATACACGCCAGCTCATCATCATTGTCAACTTTATCCAGTAATCCGGTATTTACATAGACATAGCCTCCGGGTAAAGAAACGGCATTTACCGTGTCCTCTTCTAAAACCTGAAAATGATAATCGATCTCTTTTCTGTCGCTCACCAAGGCTATTTTTTTACCGATATCTTCAACGCGTTTTTTTTGCAAAGGGTCATTGGTAAATTTTAACTCTTTCTCCACCTGACGGTTTATCGACTGGCCCATAATTACTTCTTTATCGGTGTTATAGTAGTATTTCTCCTCTTGTTTAGTGGCCAGATTATATTCGGTAGAACAGCCGCAAAGCACCAGAACAAAACAAATGATCGAAAACAGCCCGAGCTTTTTAAAAATATGGTAGAGTTTCCGTAAAGGCAGGCCGACAACATTATAAAAACATCCGTCGATCCTCTTGATAAAAAATGCCCCTTTGCCCTGAATATCAAAACTTCCCGCCTTATCCATTGGAGAGACTTTTTTAAAATAACTACTGATTTGGCGATCCTTTAATGGATCCATATAAACTTTTGTTTTTTCATAATCAATCACGGTTTTTTCTTTGCCTTTTTCTTTTTTGATCACAGCCAGCCCGGTATAAAGTGACTGCGGGCCGCTTGATAGTTTTTTAAGCATACGACGAGCGTCTTGGATATTTTTTGGCTTGCCGAATATCTTTCCCTTCTGCACACAAATAGTATCTGCGGCAATAACCAGGCCTTCTTTTATCTTGAAAGCAACTTCTTGGGCTTTATTACGCGCGTTGAACTTAACCAATTGCGCATAAGATAGATTTCCTCGCTTACTCTGTTCCTTAACTTTAGAAGGAAAAACTTTAAACTTCAGGCCGAATTGCTCTAATAATTTTTTTCTGGCTTTAGATTTCGAGGCTAAGTATATTTTCATCCTATAACCTGCTTAATTGGCGGCAAGGCTTGCCGCCAATTAACTCGTCGCTGCACTTTCACCGGCCAAATATCCCGTGGAGAATGCAGCCTGAAGATTAAACCCGCCCGTATCTGCGTCGATATCGATCATCTCTCCGCAAAAATATAACCCTTTAATCCGGCGCGACTCCATCGTACGTGGGTTTATCTCCTTTAAACTCACTCCGCCGCGGGTAACCATCCCTTCTTCAATCGGACGAGTCCCTGAAATCTCCATGCGGAAACCTTTAAGCAGAGAAATAATCTTCTGTCTCTCTTCTTGAGTAATCTGGCTGCATTTCTTAAGTGGCTCAATTCCGGTAACGGTTGTAAAAACTTTAATTAAACGCAACGGCAACAACTCTTTGAGCATATTCTGAATAATTTTTTTAGAATTTAATTTAAACTCTCTAAGTAGCCTGGCGTCTAACTGTTCGATAGATAGTGCCGGTTTTAGATCTAGATCCACATAAACTTTTTTACCCGGCACCAACAAATCACCTACTTTACCGCTTAAAGAGATTACCAGCGGCCCGGATATACCGGTTGAGGTAAAGACTAACTCCCCTATTTCAGAAATTACCTGTATTTTACCGTCGGAAAACTTCAATCTAATATTCCGCAGTGTCAGGCCTTCTAATTTTTTAAGATAACTTTGTTTTACATCCAACGGAACTAACCCGGCTTTTAAATGCACGATGCTATGTCCGAATTTTTTAGCAAGATTAATTACTGATGCATCACTACCGGTAAATTTATAGCTTGCCCCTCCGCCGGCTAAAATTACTCTGTCGGCTAAAATATCCTTGCCGTCTTCGAGGCGCACCCCCCTGACTTTACTATTGGCAACTAAAAGATCGGCGACCTTGCTTTTATAAATAATCTCAACTTTAAGCTTTTCCAATTCCTTTTTTAATACCTCCAGCACTCCGCTTGAACGGTCGCTCTGAGGGAATACCCGCATTTGGCGTTCGACTTTTAATTTTAAGCCACGCTCCTCAAAAAAAGAGATCAGCTCCGGGCTGAAGAATTTCTTAAAAGCATCTCTTAAGAAATCGCCGTTAGAAAAACGTTTCAAGAATAATTGGAGGTCTTCAGTATTGGTAAGATTGCAGCGGCCCTTGCCGCTAAGGAGGAGTTTGTTACCTAAAATACTTTTCCCTTCAAGCAGAACTACATCCGGGCCGATAGTTTTTGCGCGAATTGCGGCCATCATTCCTGAGGGTCCAGCACCGACGACTATAATTTTTATTTTTTTCACAAGCATACCTAGAGGCCGAAATCCGCAATCTTAAAGATTGACTCTAACTTTAAACCTGCTTTAGCTAAATTCTCAGCAGCCCCTTGGTTGCGGTCGATAATTACGATTGCTTTCTCGGCAACTACTCCGATTTTATCTAATGCCTGCTTGGCTTCCAGGATAGATGATCCGCTAGTAGCTACGTCATCGATAAGAATTACCCGGTCACCTTTTTTAAGCAGCGGCCCCTCTATCTGCCTTTGCGTTCCATGCTCTTTAACCTGCTTACGCACGATAAATGTTTTAATCGGCTGCTGATTAATATGGCTTAGGGCAGCCAGGGCTCCGGCGATCGGATCAGCTCCCAAAGTCGGTCCGCCGATAGCATCCAAACCCTCGCCTTTAACCATATCCAAGATTATACCAGCCACCAGATAAGCACCTTCCGGGGTCAGCGTAATTACGCGGCCATCAAGATAATAATTACTTTCCTGGCCCGAAGAAAGCACAAATTTACCTCTTTTTAAGGCCTCTTTATTTAATAATTCAAATAGTTTTTCTTTTAATTGTTTGCGGCTTAGGCTTTCCATGGCCTTATTCTACTATCGGGGAAGCTGGCTGTCAATTACTTTGACAAAGCTAGTTTTCATTGTTATTATAGCTTTATGTTATCCGGTCTGCTTCAAGGCTTAAAAAATTTAATTTATCCCAATTACTGCCTTACCTGCGGGAACATGGTAGAAAAAACTCAAAGGCAAGATCCGATTTGCGCTGCCTGCCAGATAAAGATCCAAAAAAATCTACCCCCCTTTTGTGCAACCTGCGGCAGGCATCTAAATGAAGAAGCAATCCGGAACAATAGTTGTCCGCACTGTTTAAACGAAAAATTTTATTTTGACCGGGCATTTAGCCCCTGCACTTACACGGGAATAACAAAAAAATTGATCCATGAATTCAAATATAATGGTAAAGATTATCTCAAGAAACCCCTGGGAGCTATGATGAATACCTTCATCCAGGAGTACCGGCTGCCGATCGAACATCTTGATTTTATTGTCCCTGTGCCACTGCATAAAAGCCGTCAGAGAGAAAGAGAATTTAACCAGGCCCAACTTTTAGGCCAACAGGTAGCGAATGAATTTAATAAAAATATTTTAAGCCACATACTCATCCGCAGTAAAGCGACTAAAACTCAAACCGAACTAACTCAGGAAGAACGCCGCCGCAACGTTGAAGGCAGTTTTTTGGTCACTAAACCGGATTTAATTAAGGACGCAAATTTGCTACTGATTGACGATGTATTAACTACCGGGGCCACCTCAAGCGAAGCGGCTAAAAGCTTAAAAAACGCCGGGGCAAGAAGGGTGCTCTTAATGACCTTGGCTAACTAAAATGAAAATACTACGTAATTATATCTTAAGGGAATTTGCCGGCCCGTTTTTCTTATGCCTCGGAGTATTGACATTCGTCATGGTTTTAATCGGCAACTTAAAACGCATTGCCGACTTAGTCATCAATAAGGGAGTAGATATATTCAGCGTTATTCAGATTTTTATCTACCTTGTCCCTTACATCGTTACCTATACATTACCCATTTCAATACTGGTGGCAATCTTGCTTGCTTTAGGAAGATTATCCGGAGATAACGAGATAATCGCCATACGCACAAGCGGAATAAATTTGTTCAAATTAATCCTGCCTTTACTAACAATCAGCCTGGCTTTAAGCTTAGCTTTGGCAGCTTTTAATGACCAGGCTGCCTCATACGCACATTTTGCTTACCGCAGAGTTTTACAGGAAATGGGGGTCAAAAATCCTACCGCTGCCTTTGAAGAAGGCGTATTCATCGACTCCTTTAAAAAGTATATTCTCTTTATTTATCATGTAGACCAGAAAAAAAATCGCCTCAACAATATCCGCATCTATGAACCTCAAGGAGAAGGCAGGCCCACGCGCGTCATCGTGGCTAAAGCGGGAGAATTTATCACTGTGCCGGGTGAAAATATTGTAAAATTAAAACTTATCGACGGAACCAGTGATGAGCCGGACCCGGAGCACCCAACTAATTTTTACAAACTTAATTTCCGCACTTACTTTATGAATCTGGACATAACTCAAATGCAGGATAAGGTGGTTGAAAAAAAATACAAAGAGATGACGATCAAAGAATTAAAAGTTGAGGCTAAAAAACTAAAAAGTGAAGGCATCAACCCGGCTCCACTAATCACCAAGATCCATGAAAAATTAGCGCTGGCATTCTCTTGTTTTGTATTTATGTTCCTGGGTTCATCTTTGGGAATTATTACCCGCAGGCGGGAAAAATCTATTAATATCGGAATTGCCGTATTGATCATTGTTTGCTATTATCCTTTATATATCGGAATGGTGGCCCTGGCGATGGAAGGAGTCCTGCCGGCCTCCCTTGCCTGCTGGACACCGAATATTATCTTTACCGCTATCGCAGGATATTTAACCTATAAACTATGCGCATCCTAGACCGTTATATCCTAAAATCAATCATCTCCATATTTATTTCCTGCATTTTTGTTTTCTTATTTCTCTACATCGTTATTGACCTGCTTTCAAATTTAGATGAAATATTAAAACATCAGGCTACCTTCGCACTTTTAATACGTTACTATCTTTCATATTTACCGATTATGTTCGTGCAGGTCTCCCCTTTTGCCTGTCTCTTAAGTACGGTTTATACATTCGGAAAGCTTAATCATAATAATGAGATAATTGCCATGCGCTCAAGCGGAATGAGCATATTTGATATCACCAGAGATGCATTAATTTTCGGCTTACTGATCAGTTTAGTCGTATTTTGGGTAGGTGACAGATTTGTCCCCCCGGCTTCGGTGGAGAACCAGAAAATTAAAGCCCAGATAGAAGGAAATTCACTAAAGGGTAAACTAAGGGTGCCCGATGAAATTATTAATCTTTCGATGTACGGTTTAAGAAATAGGCTATTTTTTATCAATAAATACTCGCCCGGCAGTAAAACTATGGAAGGAATAACGATTTTAGAGCATGATCAGCATCAGAATCTTACTAAAAAAATCATGGCCGACAAAGGAATATACCAGGATGGATTATGGAGATTCTTCCACACGATTACTTATAATTTTAATCAGTATGGGCAGATCCTCGATGAACCGCTTTATATGGAAGAAGAGATTATGAATATATCCGAGACCCCCGAAGACCTGGCCGCTTTAAGACAAAAGCCGGAACAAATGAGTATACACCAAATGCAAAATTATATCTGGAGGCTTTCTAAAAGCGGAGCCACAAGGGTAATCCATAATTTAAAGATAGACCTCTATCAGCGTTTTGCTTCCCCGTTTACAAGCATAATCATCATACTTTTGGGAATTCCTTTTGCGCTTCTCATGCGTAAGCGTGCCACAGGAATGGCGGCAATCGGAGTTTCCATCAGCGTGGGATTTCTCTACTACGTCTTAGATGCAGTCTTCCTGGCAGTCGGCAAGTCCGGATTGCTCATGCCGTCTCTGGCTGCATCATTAAGCCACATCATCGTCTTATCCAGCAGCCTCTACCTTATCTCTAGGCTACCCTAAAAATAGTTTTTTATTGAATGTAAATTCGGGGGATGCGGCTGCCTAAACCGCAGACGATCTCATAGGAAATAGTGCCGGATAAACCCGCAAGCTCTTCAGCAGTAACCTTCTGCGATCCTTGGGTACCGATTAAAACAACTTCCTCGCCGATTTTTGGCTTAAAATTTCCTACATCGGCCATGATCTGGTCCATACAAACCCGTCCGGCAATACGGAATCGCCTACCTCTGATCAAAAGAGGCGCTAGATTAGAAAGATTACGCGGATAACCGTCGCCGTAACCGATAGGTAAAGTAATGATATTACCCGGCCGCTTAGTTATGTACGTACAGCCGTAACTTATGCTAGTTCCCTTACCGACCCACTTAACAAAAACAACGCGCGTTTTTAAACTTAAAACCGGTTTTAATTTTATCTTCAAACTACTTCTAGGATATAACCCATAAATTACCAGCCCCGGCCTGACCATCGTAAAATGGCTGTGTTGATAGTCGATCAACCCGATACTGTTGGCAGCATGTACCAGAGGAATAACTATACCCTCCTTCCTTAGATCGCTGACCAGTTTATTAAATAAATTGATTTGATAATCAGTAAATTTGCGGTTAAGATCCGCAAAGGCAAAATGCGTAAAGATGCCTTCGATTTTGATATGGTTAAGTTTATGTATATTTCTTACTAAAGCAAGCGCTTCATTATGCAGGACCCCGATCCTGCCCATTCCGGTATCCACTTTGATGTGTAAGGCGATTGTCTTCTTCAATTTGGCCGCTTTAGAGTTAATTGCAGAAGCCAACTCTTGATCGCAGACAGTCGGAGTAAGCTGATAGGTAAAAAGCGCCGGGATGCCTTTTTTAAGGATCAAGCCAAGAAGCAAAATCGGAACCCTTATTCCGGATTTTCTTAATTTAATCCCCTCGTCGATCGAGGCGACCCCCAGGTAATCCACCCCGGATAAACATAATCTTTTTGAAACCGCAATCAAACCGTGGCCATAAGCATCGGCCTTGACGGTAACCAGAATTTTTACCTTAGGCTTAAGCAGGGATTTAACCTGTTTAAAATTATGCTCCAAATTTTTTAGGTTAATCTGGGCCCAGGTGGGCCGATAACCTATTTTGTTTTTATCTGGCATTCTTTTGGGTATAAATAAATTGGTTTTACTTGAGATGCAAAATAAAATTGTTTAGATTTAATTTTTATAAGAACTGCATCCATAAGATTATGCGCTTTAAGCGGCCAATAATCCTTATCTAAAAGAGTTGCGCCTTTTATGCGGGATAATATTTTATCCCCGTACAAAGATAGGGCATCTCCTAAAACAAGTGGTTTAGTAGCGCTAAATTTTTTTAAGAATTCTTCTAAGTTCAAAAGCAAATATCCACTTTTACGCTTCAAGAGCCCCTTTTCATATTTATAAGCGCTACAATAAATCAGCCCGCGCCTGGCATCAAGAGCAGTAACAATCAAGCGGTTGGTCAGGCCGGCATTTTTGGCTAAAATATCCAGTGAGGATATCCCGACAACCGGTTTGTTTCTTACAATACTTAACCCTTTTATCGTCGCTGCTCCAATGCGCATGCCGGTAAAAGACCCCGGTCCAAGGCCACAGGCAAAATAATCGATATCGGCTATTTTTAATCCCAGCGCCGAAACCACCCTTTGGATTGTCGGTGCCAGCAACTCTGAAAGATGCCTTCCCACCTCAAGATTATATTCATAAGACTTCCCGTCTACATCAACACCTAGACAAAGAAATTTAGTAGTCGTATCAATGCCGAGTATTTTCATGAATTTTATTCAATAGCTCCTTATGCTTCTTACCTTTGGCAATGAACTTTAAATGCCTTTTATCCCCGGGCTTTGTAGACAGCTTAATCTTTAAAAATTCGCGTGGCTTGAGGAATTTTAACCGCTCGGGCCATTCGATGATTGTTACAGCTGGCGAATAAAAATATTCTTCATAGCCAAGAGAAAAAATATCTTCGATGGTTCTAAGCCGGTAGAAATCAAAATGCTGCAGCAGATGTTTACCCTGGTGCAGGCGTAACAAAACAAAGGTCGGGCTGATCACATTATTCTTATTAATCCCCAGCCCCTGAGCGATTCCTTTGGCTAAAACAGTTTTACCTGCGCCAAGAGAGCCGGATAGAAGGATAATCTCGCCTCCGCGAAGATTACGCGCAATAAGCCTGCCGATCTTTAAGGTCTGATTAACTGATCTGGATAATTTTTCCATTTAAAAATGCCCGTACCCGGCCTTATCGGAGAAGCCGGTACGCGCCTCTGCGCAGTACCCTTGATTGAGAAGTTTAGAATATTTATTTTTAAAATTAACCAGCCTTAAGCCGAATGATTTCGGCATAATCTCACCGATAACTCTGAAACGGTATTTAGAGCTCTTAATAATTTTATTAGCCTGGTCGCGCGAGGCGCTAAATAACAGCTCAAACTCCTCACCGGAACAAAGCGCATCCTCCGGATTATCTGCCTGAGCGCTCAGAGGAATAAGGCTTTCATAAATAACCGCCCCCACCGAGCTCTGCTTTAGAATATGCCCTAAATCCTGAAGCAGGCCGTCGGAAACATCAATCATCGCATTAATCTTAAAATGATCCGCCAAAAACCGGGATTCTTTGATGCGAGGAGTGAATTTTAAATGCTTGCCTTTAATGGACTCTCCAAACTCACCGGTAACCATAATTAAATCGCCGATTTTAGCGCCTTGGCGTAAGCAAAGCTTGCTTTTTTCAACCATGCCCAGCATACTCACATTAATAATCAACTCGTTAGCCGCGCTAATATCCCCCCCGACAATATTGATATTAAATTTTTTTGCCAAATCAAATATGCCTTTGGCTAATCGGTCAATTTGATTAACCTGCATATTCTTTGGCAGGCCCAGGGCAACTACTGCCTGCTGCGGGATACCTGCGCAGGCGGCAATATCGCTGATTGAGATGCCCAGAGATTTCCTGCCGACCAGCCAAAGATCCGTATTCTTTTTAAAATCTATCCCCTCAATGATCATATCCGTAGTAAATAACTGATAATTAAGCCGGTCCCATTTTAAAACCGCACAGTCATCTCCGCTGCCTTTAATTACCGAAGAGTCGTTTTTAATCTTCTTCTGGAATCTTTTAATTAAACCAAACTCGCCGATCTCATTTAAACGCATTTATCGCTCCGAAGAATTCTACGGATATTTTTAAAGAATGGCCTGCGAATAATTCCGTAATCTGTAATAATGCCGCTGATTAATTGCTGCGGGGTAACGTCAAAAGCAGGATTTAATACTTTAACCCCCTTGGGCGCGGTATCTTTCTTTAATAAAATCTGGGCTACTTCCTCTCTCTTGCGCATTTCAATTTCAATACCCCGGCCATCTTTAATCTTTAGGTCAAAAGTGCTTTTGGGCGCCGCGATATAAAATGGAATTTTATGATACTTAGCTAAAATTGCTAAATTAAAAGTGCCGATCTTATTGGCCGAATCGCCGTTTGAGGCAATCCGGTCTGCTCCGGCAATTACGGCATTTATTTTTCCGTTACTCATAAGGTGTGCTGCAGTATTATCGGCGATCATCGTTACATCTACGCCTTGCTGATACAGCTCCCAGGCAGATAAGCGGGCGCCTTGCAAAAGCGGCCGGGTTTCGCAGGAGAAAACTTTTATTTTTTTACCTTGTTGGCAAGCGGAATAAATAACTCCCAAGGCAGTGCCGTAATCGATAGTTGCCAGGATCCCGGCATTACAGATTGTCAAAATCTGATTTTTATTTTTTAGCAATTTTGCCCCATAATTGCCTAGCTTACGGCAAGAAGCCATATCCTCCTGCATGATCTTCTGCGTTTCAGTAAAAATAATCTGCTTGATCTTGGCCACAGGTTTATTTTTATTCTCTAAAGCAACCCCGCATATCCTTTCAATACCCCAGAATAAGTTTCTGGCTGTCGGACGGGAAGAAGCAATATATTCTGCTACCGCCTTTAATTTTAAACTGAATCCAGGCCAATCAGAACCCGGATAATCTTTTACTCCTAAATACATTCCCAAGCCGGCAGCTGCCCCCAGTGCCGGAGCTCCCCGGACTTTTAGCTCTTTGATCGCCTGCCATAAACTTTTCAGGTTATCAATATCAAGGTAAACAAACTTACACGGTAATTTAGTCTGATCAATCAACCTGATCTTATTATTCTTCCAATCTATAGTTCTAATCTTCATCATAACCCCATAAGCTTAGCTAAAAAACTCTTTTTCACCTTAATCGCTGCTTCCGGACAGGTTTCCTGACAACAGAAACAGGCAATACATTTTTTATAATTGAAAAATATGCCGTTATTCTTAAGAGCGATACATTGATGCGGACAGATCTTTTCACATTGGCCACAAAGAATACATTTTGACTTTAGACAATAAGGATAATATCTGATCAAAGACTTAAGCATTGTTTTAACCGGCAGGGGTAACTTTCTTCTGGCATTGTAGGTTGTCGGCAGGATAAACGGGGCGATATTTAATTTATCGATGTTCTCTCCTTTTATTTCAATCCGGTTTATCTGAGCTTCCCCCAAACCACGCAGCGCCGCTTCTTTAGTAGACAAAACCTCCTGATTAGTTATCCCCATGATCTTAGCCATCACCGTATCTAATGCCACGCAATCAGAACCAGCCAATAAAAGATTAAGTTGACGGGCCTTCCCGCTAGTCCCCGGACCCTCTCCCTCCATGGCTAATATTCCGTCGATAATCGTCAAAGCCGGCTTGGCCTCTTGATAGATATCTACAAGTATATTGGCAAATTCTTGAGCCTCAAAATAATTTTTATGCAGTTCCATTTTATAGGTTCCGGAGACCAAACCAAAAAGATTTTTAATTGCTCCGGTGAGCAAAGTAAGTTCATGGGTTTTAAATTTAGGCAGGCTGATTAAATAGTCGCATTCATCAAGCAAAACTGTAAGGGGAAATTTGGCGCGCATCCTGCGTTTATCAAGAATAACCAGCCTAACCTCTTCTTCTTGGCAAACCTTCTTCATGCCCGTAATGTTATAAACCTCATCTACGTTTTCTGCGTACTTCGCCCAGGCAGCCGGCCCGTCTCCAACGGTAACCTTGCAATTTATTTCCTTTAACATCTGAATTACCGCCCGGACAACCTCCGGGTGAGTCGTAATAGCACACTCCGGCCCCTTAGACATCAAAAGATTCGGTTTAACTAATACTGACGAGCCCGGCTTGATGAAAGCCGTGAGGCCGCCTAAAAAATTCACCGTATTCCTGACTGCCTGCCCAACGGCTTTGGGCTCATAACTATCACATTTAATTACGGAAACCTGAGCGCTCATTCTAAATTAAAAAATTCCTTGGCATTTTGAGTTGTCCTATCCGCTATCTGGCTAAAACTAACACCTTTTATTCGGCTGACTTCTTCAGCCAGTAATTTTATCTGCAGCGGCTCATTACGTTTACCCCGGAATCCTTCCGGAGACAGATACGGAGCGTCGGTTTCCAGCATCAATCTGTTAAGCGGAGTTAAAGCAACCATATCTCTTAAGCCTTGAGCTTTTTTATAGGTAATATTACAGGTAAAAGAAATAAAAAATCCGCACTCTAAACAATCTTGTAAAAAATCCGCATCCCCGGAAAAACAATGCACTACCGCAGGCAAAGGCAGAGCAGCTTTTAAAATCTGCATAACCTGGGCCTCAGCCTGACGGCTGTGTATCACTAGTGGCAGCTTTAACTCTTTGGCTAACTCAATCTGTTTAATAAATGCCTGTTTCTGATTTTGCTGACTGGATAAATTACGGTAATAATCCAGCCCGGTTTCACCGATTGCCACCACCTTATTCTTTTGCGCCAGGATCTTTAATTGATTCTCTGCCTGGATATCAAAGCTATCGGCATCATGCGGGTGCACTCCCACCGTAGCATACACCTGGCTGTATTTTTGCGCTAATGAACAGGAATTACTCGATGACTCCAAAGTAGAGCCAATATTTATAAAATTGGTTACGCCTGCCTGGATTGCCCGCTGGATGACCTCATCGCGGTCCGGCTCAAATGGAGGAAAATCAAGATGACAATGGGTATCAATTAGCATAAAAACAAAATTTATTTTTTCTTGGTCTCAATACGCGGAAATAAAGGAGCGTCTTTTTTAATCTCTTGGCCGCCTAATTGCAAAATGATCGAGTCTGCGGTTTTGGGCATGAAAGGCGCAATCTGGATTCCGATTTTTCTAATCGCCTCCGCTAATAAACCGATAAAATCTTTGAGCGGCTTATCCTTTTTTTCTTTTACCAGATTCCAGGGCTTAATCTCTTCAACATATTTATTAGTTATAGCAATGACCTCCCAGATCTTTCCCAGCGCCAGGCTAAAATCATTTCCCCATTCAAGCGACAAAGCAACTTCCCGGTGCAGATCTTTTATCTTAGATTTTATATTTTCACCACTGGCATCATACGGAGTTTCATAGACATCAACTTGGGGGATCTTACCCGCATAATATTTCTCAATCATAGTAAGTGTACGGTAGATCAGGTTGCCCAAATCATTAGCCAGATCACCATTAAATCTTTTAATTATGCTATCTTGCGAAAAATTACCGTCTAAGCCAAACGGCACATCGCGCAGAAGAAAATACCGGTAGACATCTATACCGAATTTATCGATGACCTCAGCCGGATTAACCACATTGCCGCGCGATTTAGACATTTTATCCTGCTCAAACATCCACCAGCCATGGGCAAATATCGTATCCGGTTGCCGGATACCTAAAGCCTCTAACATAATCGGCCAGTAAACTGCATGATGCCTTAAAATATCTTTGCCTACTAACTGTACAACTTTCACATCTTTATCCCACCAGTCAGAGTGGTAAATATTCTGCGCGTCAAACTGCCCAACTGCGCTGATATAATTAATTAAAGCATCAAACCAGACATAGGTAACATGCTTGGGGCTAAACGGCAGCGGAATCCCCCAGCTCAAGCGTTCGACCGGACGCGAGATACAAAGATCCTCCAATTTATTATTTTCTAAAAAACCCAAAACTTCATTTCTTCTTGCGGCAGGCTGAATATAATGAATACGCTCGGGGTTTCGCTCGGTATCTTTAATATATTTAATCAGCCAATTCTGATATTTCGATAATTTAAAAAAGAAATTGGTTTCACTGATTTTCTCTAAGAGTCGCTTACAATCCGGGCAGAGATTCTCATTAATCTGTGAAAGCGGCCAGAATGTTTCACAGGGAGTGCAATACCAGCCTTCATATTTACCCTCGTAAATATCCCCTTTGTCATATACAATCTGAAGCGCCTTTTGCACAAATTTAACATGCCTGTCTTGAGTCGTACGGATAAAATCGTTATTGGATATCTCAAGCTTTTTCCACAGATCTTTAAATTGCACAACTATTTTATCGACAAATTCCAGCGGGGCAAGGCCTGCTTCATCGGCTACTTTTTTTATCTTTTGGCCGTGTTCATCGGTGCCGGTTAAAAACCAGACATTATCTTTGCCCAGAATATTACGGTTATAGCGCGCCAGAGTATCTGCGGCGATATTGGTGTATGAGTGGCCGATATGCGGGGAGGCATTCACATAATAGATCGGAGTAGTAATATAGAATTTATTTGCCATGTATTTTATCTTGATAACTTACCTCTAAATAACCGCCCTCTTCGAGCTCAACATTGACTAAGCGTTTAAAAACATTAACATTAATAACTTTACCTTTCCCCTGCGGGGTGCCGATATGCTCCCCTTCATGCGGCAGGCCTTTAGAAAGTATCTTATAAGTTTCATATTCATAAGAGAGGCAACACATCAGTCTTCCGCATAAACCGGAAATTTTAGGAGGGTTTAAGGGCAGGCCTTCTTCTTTGGCCATTTTGATCGTTACCGGCTCAAAATCTTTCAGAAATTTTTTGCAGCAAAGCTCCCGGCCGCATGAACCATATCCGCCAAATAATCTAGCCTCATCCCGGACCCCAATTTGCCTTAATTCAATGCGCGCCTTAAACATCTTGGCCAGGTCCTTGACTAAATTACGAAAATCCACCCTGCCGTCTGAAGTAAAATAAAACAAGATTTTAGAGCGGTCAAAAGAATACTCTGCTTTTACCAATTTCATATCCAGCTTATGCTCAAGGATTTTTTTCTCGCAAACATTATATGCCTCTTTTGACTTTACCAGGTTGTCTTCGATCTGCTTTACATCGCTTTCCTTAGCCAAACGGATAATCCTCTGGGAAACGGCCTTCTCAGCTGGGCTGGTAGGGGCCTCTGCACAACAGCGGGCATGCCCCGGCAAAACAACGCTTCCATAATCTAAGCCCCGATCATGCTCGACAATCACACAGTCCCCGGCTTTTAAAATTAAGTTACCTGCCTGATAAAGTTGGACCAGGCCGGAATTTCTAAGCTGTACTAAAATCATATCACTCGACATATTGCTCCTAAGTTGTGTAGAAGTAATTTGTTATTAATATTTCTCTCTAAATACAACAAGCTTTCTGAAATAGCTGCCATGATATCATCGAGCTGTTTAAATGAAAACTTCGACAGCAGTTTTAACAGATCGTGCTTGCGGTCTAAATGTATAATCTCATTATCTGCCAATCCTGCTTTAAGCAGATAAATATCTCTAAACCAGGAAGCAAGGATATTTAAGCAGTCGTGCAGCTGATCTTTGTTTTGTTCCATTAAATTACGCTCAAGAGGCTTTGTTGAAAGCACGAAAGAATCAAATATCTTGTTTTTCTGCGTTAACCCTAAAGAATCCTTCAATTTTAAAGCCAAACCTAATCTTCCTTCAGCATAAAACCCGAGAAAATGCGCAGTCAGCTTATCCAAAGAATAATCCTTAAGCAAAACCGTTTCCAGGCCTGCCCTGGCAAGAGGATAAAATTTTATGCGCTTGCAGCGGCTAAGCACGGTCTTAATAATATTTTGAGGTTTATGCGTAATTAAAATAATCAATGCATCTTTCGGAGGCTCTTCCAGCGTCTTAAGCAAGGCATTGGCCGCATCAGGATTAAGCTTATGCGCATCATCGATAATAAAAATCTTCATTGCTCCTTCATACGGGCGAAAATTTGCTTCCCGTAAAATACCTCGGATATCATCAATCTTGATTTGCCCTTGGCCGTTTTGGATAATATGCAGATCCGGATGCACTAACTTCTCTATCTTAAGGCATGACTCGCACAGGCCGCAGGGTTTATCAACAGCTGAGCAGTTTAATTTCTGGGAGACCATTTGGGCAACCAGGCGCTTGCCGATCCCTTCCGGGCCGCTAAAAATAAAACCACCGGAAAAGCTATTTGCCTCTATATAAGAATTAATTATACTGACGGGCTTATCATGGCCTAGAATATCAGCAAAGCGCATTTACAATCTCCCTGACCTTAGCTTGAGTTCTTACTTTATTCTCCTCGACCTTAACTATTTTAATTCTGCGCGGTTCTTTTCTGGCCAAAGCAAGATAACCTCTCCTTACTTTTTCATGATAACCGATAGAACGTTGCTCAATACGATCTTTACAACTATGCCGGTACTTAAGCCCACTTACAACAGGCAGATCTAAAAAAATAGTTAAATCCGGATTAATTCCTTGGGTGGCAAAATTGCCGATAGATTTAATCAACTTTATATCTACACCTAATCCATAACCCTGATAGGCGATAGTAGAATCCATAAACCGGTCACAAACTACAATTTTGCCTGCCAAAAGCGCAGGCCTGATAATTTCCTCAACCACCTGAGCGCGGGCAGCCATGTAAAGCAATGTTTCGGCTTCCGGAGATATTTTATTTTTAGGATTAAGCAAGATCTCTCTAATCAGCTCACTTACTTTTACGCCGCCGGGTTCGCGAAGATAAATTACTTTTTTCCCTTTGACTTTAAGATAATCAAAAAGCATTCTTGACTGCGTGCTCTTGCCGCAGCCCTCGGACCCTTCAAATGTAATAAACTTGCCCTTCATGTGTTTTCTCTTTAAATTTATTTATAAATACCTATTTTTATTTTAGATAAATCATATTTCTTCATACAATTCTCGCATAATTGAAAGACAGCTATTGTATCTAATATTTCAATCTCATTATTTACTTCCTTCTCTTCCCGCGCATCAATGACATAGTATGGATCAGTTCCCAGCCTTAGCCCACAGCTAGAACATTTAGCTAAATCGTTACGCTCAAAACTATCAACAGGATTATAAATATTATCTACTCTGGAAAAAATAAGCATTTTATCTATAAGGTCACATTTCTTAGCACATTCCTCACATAATCTAAGCAAAATTTTGACATCAATATCATTAGAAGTTCCACTATTATCGTATCTAAACTTTCCGAGATAAAGAGCTCTATATAAAACATCTTTCCCAATATTAATATTGCATTTCTGACAGTTATTCTCTTTTAGCATACTAAAATCACTAATATCACAATAATCTATGTTCTTACTATTCGCAAAAAGCTGTTTAGAAATAAAAAATAGCATTATAAATATTAAAATAACAAAAATAATCATACTTCTTAATATCATTATAACTTCCTTCTCCAGGTCGTACTGTCTTTAGTATCCTCGAGAATTACACCTGCTTCTTCCAGCCCTTTTCTGATTTGATCTGCAAGCACATAATCTTTAGATTTCTTCGCCTGGACCCTGTCCTGAATTCTAGATTTGATTTCATCGTCACTAATTCCTGTAGCTGTTTTTACGGTTTCAAACTTAATACCTAAAACCTTAAACATCTCTTTTAATAAACTAGCTGCGCTGGTGACAAAATTTGCTCTTTCAATATTTTTATTCGCCAAATTCACCAACTCAAAAACACAAGCCAGTGCTTCCGGGGTATTAAAATCATCATCTAGAGAAGAAATAAATTTATCTTTTAATTGCGCTATTTCATCCGGAATATCTTTTGAAGAAACTGTCGCAAGTCCGGGTTTAGCCGCCTTGGCCTTATCCATAAAAATACTGATCCTCTGTAGTGCCTGCTTAGTCTCCTCTATCTTTGCATCGTTATAATCCATAGGATGAGCATAGTGCGCAGACAAAAAGAATAACTTCAATAGATCGGAATTTTTGTATTTAGCCATAAAATCGCTAATCGTCACAAAATTACCTAGAGACTTTGACATTTTCTGACCATTAATCGTCAGCAAACCGTGATGAATCCAGTATTTGGCGAATTGCTTGCCAGTGAGCGCCTCAGCTTGGGCGATCTCATTTTCATGATGCGGAAAAATTAGATCTCTGCCTCCGGCATGTATATCGAGCGTCTCGGTTTTTAAGAATTTCTGTGACATAACCGAACACTCCATATGCCATCCCGGTCTGCCGCGGCCCCAGGGGCTGTCCCAAGACGGCTCGCCTTCCTTTGACTTTTTCCATAAGGCAAAATCAAGCGGATCATGTTTTAGTTCTGATAGCCCTATCCTTACTGCGGTTTCCATCTGGTCGATACTTTGTCCAGACAGCTTACCGTAAGAGGGGAATTTTCTCACATTAAAATATACGTCCCCGCCTGCCGCATACGCATAACCTTTATCCACTAATGCTTGTATATACTTAATCATATCCGGAATATTTTCGGTAGCGCGTGGCTCAAAATCTCCTTTTTGAATCCTTAGATTTTCTAAATCCCCGTAGTACCTATCAATATATTTTTTGATCAACTCCTGCCATGGAACTTTAAGCTCGTTAGCGCGATTAATAATCTTATCGTCAATATCGGTAATATTGCGCACGAATTTAACATCAAATCCCCTGTATTTCAGGTATCTCCTGATGATATCGAAGATAAAAAGGCTACGGGCATGCCCGATATGACTGTCGTCATAGACGGTCACCCCGCAAGTATACATCTTAACCTGCGGCCCACTTAAAGGAATAAACTCTTCTTTTTTTCTGGTGAGGGAATTATATATAGAAATGGGCATGTAAGCCACCTTATAGCTTTTATCTAACGCAATCCCTGGAGCGTAAGCAAACAGGGACAAGCGACCTTACTTCTTTTCTAAATTTTTAATTCTATCCTGTAATTCTTCGATCGACTGCATGATCGGATCCAATATGTGCACATGGTCCAGATCCACATCCATCTTTTTACCGTCCTGCTTGGTGATCCTTCCGGGGACCCCGACTACGGTAGAATTAGGCGGCACATCTTTAATGACCACCGCATTTGCTCCGATATAGGAATTATTTCCGATGGTAATGTTGCCCAGAACTTTAGCACCGGCTCCGATGACCACATTATTGCCCACTGTCGGATGGCGTTTTCCTTTAACAATCCCCGTACCGCCTAAGGTTGCGCCTTGATAAAGCAGAACATCGTCTCCGATAACAGCCGTCTCTCCGATAACCACGCCAACTCCATGATCGATAAAGAACCTTTTGCCGATTTTGGCTCCGGGATGGATCTCTATGCCGGTAATAAATCTGGCGATCTGTGAATAAAATCGTGCCAGAAAAAATAGATGTATTTGATAAAAAAAATGGGCAATACGGTAATAGATCAAAGCATGCAAACCGGAATAGAGTAAAATTATCTCAATAAAACTCTTGGCCGCAGGATCTCTGCGCTGTGCCGCCTTTATGTCTTCAGAGAAGATTACCGAAATAAGTATCAGCTTGATCAAAACAACCGCTAATAATATAATTAATATATTTATGAGAATGGAAACCATGATTAACCCTCCGCCTTAATTAGAGAAGCTATCGCATAACAGGCAATCGCCTCTTTATTTCCTACCGCCCCTAACCCTTCATTTGTTTTTGCTTTTATGTTTACCATCTCTTCTTTAACACCAAGCAGCGAGGCAATATTATCCTTCATCTGTTTTTTAAACGGTAAAATGGGCGGCTCCTGGGCAATAATCACAACATCAAGATTATTAATCTCATAACCGCTTTTATCTACTAAACCCTTAACTACTGCAAGTAGCTTGCTGCTGGCAATCCCCTGATATTTAGGATCCGTATCCGGAAAATGCTCTCCGATATCTCCGAGCGCCAATGCCCCTAATAACGCATCACCAAGCGCATGTATCAATGCATCACCGTCGGAGTGGCCAAGCAGGCCCTTAATATAAGGGATCTGCACTCCCCCTAAAAACAACGGCCTACCTTCAGTTAAACGGTGAATATCATAACCGATACCAACTTTATATTGCATCCGCGCCCCTCTTGGCAATCAGCCCTGCTAACAACAGATCCTCTTTTGTCGTAATCTTGATATTCTCATAACTTCCCTGAACCATCTTTACCCTTTTCCCTAACTTCTCAACCAGAGCAGCATCATCAGTAAAGCTTTCTTTGAGGTATTTATGATACGCTGCAAAAATTAATTCTTTTTTAAAGACTTGCGGAGTCTGTATCTCCCACAGCTTGCCTCTGTCGGCTGTTTTATCAACTAAAAAATCATTTTTTACGCTTTTAATCGTGGCTTTAACCGGTACCCCTAAAATAGCTGCGCCGGTATTTTTCGCCGCGCGAATAACTTTAGTAATAAGCTTAGCGCTGATAAACGGCCGCGCAGAATCATGAATCAATACCCAATTACTTTTCTGGCTGATCGCGCTAAGCCCTTTGGATACTGAATCCTGCCGGCGCTCCCCCCCCAGGCAGAAAGCTTTTATTTTTCTAAAAGAATGCTTTTTGATCGCCTTAACTATCGCATTCTTATTCTGCGCGCTGACAACGATAATAATCTCATCGATATCCGGATGCCTACTAAACGCTTCAAGAGAATATATTATTACCGGCTTCGTACATATTTTTACTAAAGGCTTAGGTACTGAAATCTTTAAGCGACTGCCAACTCCTGCAGCTAAAATAATTGCGCTAAGCATGATTATTTTTTTCTATTTTCGTAAAAATCATCCTGCCGGCTTGAGTCTGTAAAACCGAGGTCACCGCAACTAAAACATTCTGGCCGATTAATTTACGGGCATCCTCAACCACGACCATTGTCCCGTCATCAAGATAACCCACTGCCTGATTATGTTCTTTGCCTTCTTTAATCAGTTTAATATGCATCTCTTCCCCGGGGAAAACTACCGGTTTTAGCGCATTTGCCAGTTCATTAATATTTAAAACTTTAATCCCCTGGATACTGGCTACGCGGTTTAAATTAAAATCAACGGTAAGAATTTTAGCTTCAAGTAATTTAGCTAATAAGACTAATTTTGCATCAACCTCGTTGGTTGTGGTAAAATCCTGCTCATGAATAATGATATCAATCCCGGGCTGATTTTGAACAACATTAAGGATCTCTAGGCCGCGCCTACCTCTCTGCCGCTTGATCGGGTCAGTTGAATCGGCAATCTGCTGTAATTCCCTAAGCACAAATTTAGGAATAACGATTTTACCGCTCAGGAAGCGTGTTTTACAGATATCCACAATTCTGCCGTCGATAATTACGCTGGTATCTAGAATATTTACATCCTGCGATTGGTCCTGCCGACGCAAGCGCACATAAGGAATAATAATGTTAAATTCATCTTTGCCGCGTAAAGCCATGACCATACCAAGATAGCAAAAAACTAAAGTCAGGCCCACCCTGATTCTGGAAAGCATGAGTGCATCCATAGCCGCAAGGCTAAAAGCATCTCCCACAAGCTTGGCCATGATCAAACCCAGGATTAATCCAAATACTGCGCTAGATAGACCACTTACCGAAACCTTGCGCATTCCCGCTTCAGTTATAATCATTATAATTGCCGCAAGAGCGCTAAACAACATACCGGTAAATCCGAATCCCTGATAACCGATAACGATACAACCTAAGGTAAATAAGATGCGTAAGAAAAATAAATTCATTTATGAGCCTCTCTTTCTAATTTAACCGATGATACCAGGATAATATCTAAAGCCTCTTTTAGGGTAGCAACAGGAATAATCTCCATCTCCGATTGTTTAATCTTCAGATTCTTGATACTGTTCTTCGGTAATACGCAATGTTTAAAACCTAACTTTTGAGCTTCATTTATCCGCGTGAGCACCTGCGAAACGCTTCTGATCTCTCCGCTCAAGCCTACCTCTCCTAAAACTACCGTTTTAGGCAAAACCACCTTATCGCGAAAACTGGAAGCGATCACCGCACAGACGGCTAAATCCGCTGCCGGATCCTCGATTTTTATCCCTCCGGCAACATTAACAAATATATCTTCAGCCTCAAGAGCCAGTCCCATACGTTTTTCTAAAACCGCTACCAATAAAGATAGCCGGTTAAAATCAAAACCTTGTGCGCGCCGGCGGGCATAACCAAAAGAGCTTCTGGAAACCAGCGACTGAATCTCAACTAAAAGAGGACGTGTTCCTTCTAAAATTGAAGTTACAATCGTCCCGGATACATCAGGCGGCCGCTCAGAAAGAAAAATCTCAGAAGGATTTTTTACTTCAGCTAAACCCTGCGGCCCCATTTCAAAGACTCCGATCTCATTAGTCGAACCAAATCTGTTTTTTACCGCACGCAATATCCTGTAAATTGCGAAACGATCACCTTCAAAATATAAAACTGTATCTACGATATGCTCCAGAACTCGCGGGCCGGCCAAAGTTCCTTCTTTGGTAACGTGGCCGATAATAAAGATCGAAGTTCCGGTAGTCTTAGCTAACTGCGTCAGAATTCCTGCACATTCTCTAACCTGACTGACGCTGCCGGGCGAAGAGCTGATCCCGGAATCAAAAATAACCTGAATGGAATCAATAATTACAACTTGCGGTTTTAATTTTCTGATGTATTCGACAATTAAAGATAGATCCGTTTGATTAACAATATACAGATTATCCGAATCCGCTTCTCCCAAACGTTTTGCCCGTAACTTAGTCTGAGCCACGCTCTCTTCACCGCTGACATAAAGTACTACGACGCCCTGTTTAGTTAAATGATTGGAAACCTGTAAAGCAATCGTAGACTTGCCTACTCCGGGGTCCCCACCGATTAAAATTACCGACCCCTTAACAATGCCTGCACCTAAAACCCTGTCCAGCTCAGCAATATTAGTCTTTAATCTATCCTCTTCTTTAGTGACCACGTCTTTTAAAAGCACCGGGCCTTCTTTATAAAGAGAGATTCTTTCTTTAACGCCGCTTGAGGGAGCAGTATAATCCTCTTCGCAGAAAGAGTTCCAACTGTTACAATCCGGGCACTTACCCAGCCATTTCGGCGATTGATACCCGCAGCTAGAACAACTAAAAACCGTTTTGGTTCTCATCCCCGCACCTTTCTCTATTCATCAATCCTAAACCCTACACTCTCTAATACACAAATTAGAGAAGGTGCGGGGTAAAAAATTATTTCTTCTCTTTGCTTTTATACAATAACTTCCAAGGATTCTTACGTATATCGGCAGCAAAAGCCTCAAAATCATTATAAAGCGCATCGTCATAAATAAACTTACCTAACGAACCTTCTTTATTCATTATTTTAGTCAGGCCGGCATCTAAATTACGCATTATATTCTCTGCCCGGTTGAATATTTCATGTATCGGCAAAGGATCGATCCCTGTAATTGACTGATGATCTTTAAGAGCATTGGCATAATCTTTACCGGGTATTATTTCTACGTATTTTTCACCTAATAAGCCTAAAGTATTAACCCACACGGTAGAATCAGGGGGGATCCTGGCATTGCTCCTAACCCAGACATCCAGGCGCACATTCGTACGATTCTCTTCAGGAACAAATTCCAATACGACTCCTCTGACCTCACCGATATCAACTCCGGCAAAACGCACGGGTGCCCCGACCTTAACTCCGTTAACGAATTGATAATTAACACTAAAATCATAACCTAAGCTCCAGGTCTTAAAACCTCCGATCGATAATATAAAAATAACCAGGATTATTAAACCGACAAAAGTAAAAATTCCGACTTTCAGCTCTAATTTAGTTTTTCCGAATATCATTTAATCCTCCTTGCCCACGTGGGCAACACCCGCGCAATTAGCGCACAGGCGCATGCCGACGCATACCTATTGCGTCGGGCGCCTCTAAGCGCGGGGTGGCCTATTTAAAAGTGTCCACTGCCTCGGTTATCGGCCCTTTAGCTAGCCCGTTAATAAACTGGTGTACCACCGGATCTTTTGTATTCTGGATCTCTTCAGGGGTACCCTCTAAAACTATTCTTCCTTTATACATCATCGCGATCTTATCAGCGATGTGATAGGCGCTGGTCATATCATGCGTAACGACAAAAGAAGTAACATTTAATTTATCATGTAATGAACGGATAAGCTCATTAATGCTGGCTGCGGTAATCGGATCAAGCCCGGTGGTCGGCTCATCATAAAGAAGAATTTCAGGCTTAATACAAATTGCCCGCGCCAAAGACACGCGCTTCCTCATCCCTCCGCTTAATTCCGAAGGCATCAGATTATCAATCCCACCTAAACCCACTAAAGATAAAGACTCATCTACGCGCTGTAAGATCTCTTTATGGTCGATCTGCGTATGCTCGAATAAACCAAAACCAACATTTTCTGCAACGTTCATCGAATCAAAAAGAGCCCCTCCCTGAAACACCATACTAATTTTAGAGCGCAGCTTAGTTAATTCTAATTCACTCAAGCCGGCCACTTCCTTGCCATCCACTAAAACTTTACCGCTATCCGGCCTTAATAATCCGTCAATATGTTTAAGCAAAACTGACTTGCCACAACCGCTGCGACCGATGATCACGCAAGTCTGACCGGTTTCTACCTTTAAACTTAAATCATTTAAAACTAAGTTATTATTAAATTTCTTTTTTAAATTAAGTATCTCTATCATTTTAAGGGAAAATAAAATAAAACAACGCCGTAAATAAACAATCCGCTGCCAAAATCATAAGAAATGAGATAACTACCGAACGTGTAGTCGCTTTACCGACCCCCTCTGCTCCTCCCCGCACATTAAAACCTTCATAGCAGCTTACCAAAGCAATAATCATCCCGAAAATCCAGGCCTTAAATAATCCGGTAAATAGATCTTTATACGCTAAAGAAGTAAAGGTTATATTCATATACATACTGCTGGTAATCCCCAATTTAAAAACGCAGATAAGGTAACTTCCCAATATGCCGAGAATATCAGCATACAACGTAAGGATCGGAAGCATCAGGCCTAAAGCCACAAAGCGCGGAACTACCAAATACTTTATAGGGTTGGTGGCTAAAGTTTCCAAGGCATCGATCTGTTCGGTAACCTGCATCGAACCAAGCTCGGCGGTATGCGATGCTCCGACGCGGCCGGCAACAACCAACGCTGTAATAACCGGGCCTAATTCGCGCACAATCGCCAAAGCTACAAGGCTGGCAATATACATCTCCGCGCCCAGGCGCTGCATAAAATATGCCGACTGCAAAGCGAAAATAAAACCGATAAACAAAGCAACCACTGAAACAATCGGGAAACTTTCATAGCCGGCTCTTTTGGACTGCTCGATGATATGATCATATTTATACGGGGGTTTAAAAGTCAGATACACGGTCTGTATAGCTAAATTAGCTAACCCTCCGAAAAAATACATGAAAACAATTATCTTGCGGCCCAAATCAACAAAAAGTAAATTAAGCATTATTCAAAAATAAGCTCTTCATTTTTACGCGTTACTTTAATCGAAGAGCCCTCCTTATATTTTTTAGAGATAATCTCCCCTGCCAACGAATCCTCCAGAAACCTTTGAATCGTCCTCTTTAAAGGACGCGCTCCAAAAACCGGATCAAATCCTTTCTCGATCAGAAGCTCTTTGGCCTCCTTGGAAACTTCCAAGGTTATATTTTGATCCTTCAGACGGCTAATGACATAACCGATTTCGATATCAATAATTGCCGAAAGATCCTCTTTGACTAATTGCCTGAAAACGATGATGTCATCGACGCGATTTAGAAACTCCGGCTTAAAAGCATGCTTAACCGCTTCAAGCAATTTATTTTTCATATCCTCATAAGTTGTCCCCTCACTCTGCGCTTTAAACCCGAGGGAGCCGGTCTTACGGATTAATTCGGCGCCGACATTAGAGGTCATAATGATAATGGTATTCTTAAAATCAACTTTGCGTCCGAAGCTGTCCGTTAGCCGGCCTTCTTCAAAGACCTGCAGCAGTAAATTAAAAACATCCGGATGCGCTTTTTCAATCTCATCCAGAAGTATAACTGCATAAGGCCTGCGGCGCACGCGCTCGGTAAGCTGGCCGCCCTCCTCATATCCAACATATCCCGGAGGAGCCCCGATCAGCCGGGAGACATTAAACTTCTCCATGTACTCTGACATATCCAGCTGCAGCAGTGCATCCTCGTCACCAAACATAAATTCTGCCAGAGCCCGGGCAAGCAAGGTTTTGCCAACCCCGGTAGGCCCCAAAAATATAAACGAACCGATTGGACGCTTAGGATCTTTAATCCCTGCCCGTGACCGCCTCACCGCATGGGCAATCGCTTCAATCGCTTCATTCTGCCCGACTACGCGCTTATGTAATTCTTCTTCGATCTTAAGCAGTTTTTCACTTTCTTTTTCTTCTAATCTAAAGATCGGAATTCCCGTCCATTGCGACAAAATCTTAGCAATATCTTCGGCGGTAACCGATGGCCGCATTTTATCTTTGGCCTGACTCCACTCTTTATTTAATTTTTCTAATTCCTGACGGGCAACTCGCTCCTGATCACGAAGGCTAGCTGCTTTTTCAAAATCCTGACTCTTAATATAGGCCTCTTTTTCTTTTCTTAATGACTCAACACTAGTTTCCATCTTCTTGATATCATTAGGAACAATCAAAACATTCAAGCGCGCCCGCGATCCTGCTTCATCAATTAAATCAATCGCTTTATCCGGCATAAATCTTCCCGAAATATAACGGTCGGATAATTTTGCCGCAGCTTCTAAAGACTCATCAGTAAAATTAACCCGATGATGCGCTTCATATTTATCGCGCAGGCCTTTTAAGATCTCAATAGTCTGTTCGACATTAGGCGGCTCAACCATGATCGTCTGGAACCGACGCTCTAAAGCTGCGTCTTTTTCGATATATTTGCGGTACTCATCCATGGTCGTGGCGCCAATACACTGCATCTCTCCCCGTGAAAGCGCAGGTTTCATAATATTAGAGGCATCGATTGCCCCTTCTGCTGCACCGGCACCGACTAGAGTATGCAACTCATCGATAAAAATAATTACATCCTGCGAACGTTTAATTTCCTCCATAATCGCTTTGATTCTCTCTTCAAACTGGCCGCGGTATTTAGTTCCGGCAACCATCAACGCTAAATCTAAAACAATCAGCCGCTTGCCCCTGATAATTTCAGGAACGTTTCCGGCGATAATTAACTGGGCTAAGCCCTCAACAATTGCGGTTTTACCGACCCCGGCCTCTCCTAAAAGTACGGGATTATTTTTAGTCCTACGGCTTAAAATCTGGATTACCCGCTCGATTTCCTGCGTGCGGTCGATCACCGGATCTAATTTATTTTCACGGGCCAATGCAGTAAGATCGCGGCCAAAAGCATCAAGAGCTGGAGTTTTGGTTTTAGCCGCCTGCGCGCCACCCTGATTCATACCCGGCAAAGCAGAACCTAAAAGCCTCATGACTTCATTACGTACAGAATTTAAATCCATCCCTAAATTCAACAACACCTGCGATGCAATACCTTCACCTTCGCGAATAAGGCCAAGCAAAAGATGCTCGGTACCGATATAGTTATGCCCTAATGACCGGGCTTCCTCAGCGGATAGCTCCAGAGTTTTTTTTGCGCGCGGGGTAAAAGGAATATCTCCGATAATCTGAGTAGCTGGCCCGGGTTGCACCAGTTTTTCAATTTCAATGCGAATATTTTCAAGAGAAACATCCAGCTTCTGCAACACTGCAGCAGCCACTCCCTCTCCTTCGCGGATTAATCCCAATAATATATGCTCAGTACCAATATAGTCGTGATTAAAACGCCTGGCTTCTTCTTTGGCTAAAATAATTACTTTTCTGGCTCTTTCCGTAAAACGATTAAACATGACTTCTCCTTATTATAATATTATAACAAATTAAGTTTCTTACGGATTAATTCCGCTCTTTTTAAATCCCTTTCCTGCGCTGAAAGTTTTTTATTTTCCAACTTTTGCAAATGCGCCGGTTGCGTAGTAATAAAAAGTTCATTGATCGTGCGCCGGTCGATATCTTTGATCATGCCCAGATCGCTTCCCAGCCGCACCATCGACAATAATTCCACCGTCTCCTGGCTGGTGATAATCCGGGCGCTTTTTAAAATACCCAGTGCGCGGTTGATCCTATCCTCTAAAACATCTTTACTTTTAGAAAGCATAATCTCTCTGGCCTGTGTTTCCTGCTCGATGATCTGCCGGATTAAACCGTTAATATTTTCGATAATTTCATTTTCACTGTGCCCTAAAGAAACTTGGTTGGAGATCTGAAAAAAATTACCGCTGGCCTGCGTACCTTCACCGTAAAGGCCGCGAGTGGTAAAACTTAATTTAGATATTGCCGCCAAGACCCGCTCAATCTGCCTACTCATTACTAATGCCGGTAGATGCAACATCACTGATCCGCGCATTCCTGTGCCGGTATTTGTCGGGCAGGCTGTCAGAAACCCAAAATCCGGTAAAAACGCATAATCCAGAAACTTAGCTAAAGCATCATCAATAGTATTAATAATCTCCCAGGCCTCAAAAAGATTAAACCCTGACTGCAATAGCTGGATACGCAAATGATCCTCTTCGTTAACCATCACCGCGATATTTTCTTCCTCATTAAAGAGCACCGCTTTCTGCTCTGTTTTTTGAGTGTGTTCAATAGACATAAGGTGCCGCTCTACTAAAAACTGTTTGTCGATACTGTCTAAATTCGCTAATTTAAAAAGTGTCGCATGCTTAAGTAATGCGACCTTAGACATGGCCAGACTAGTTTTATCAATCAGCTCATCAAGCTGGGCTTTAGAAGCCCAATGCGGAAAAGGGATTTTATTCAGATTCCTGGCGAGGCGAATCCTGCTTGAAATAACAATATCGGAATTGGGCCCGGTACCTTTGAGCCATTCACTGGTATGATTAATTAAATCATCAATCTGCATATTAGCTCTCTTTATGCTTGCTTGCTTTGGCTTCCATTTCTTTGATCTGATCACGTAAACGCGCGGCCTCTTCAAAAGCTTCTTGGGTAATCGCATTCTGTAGCTGCTCTTTTAATTCCTGAAGGCACGCCCTTGGCTTATCGATCTTAGGAACAGGAGATTTTATTTTCCCGGGGCAGCTCATCGGCCTCTTGCCGATATGCTGATTTGAGCCATGGATACGTTTTAATAAAGGCGCCAAATACTTACGGAAAATATTATAGCACTCTGCACAACCAAGCCGGCCGACTTTTTTAAAATCAGCATAGCTTAAGCCGCAAGCAGGGCATTTAACCATAACCGGCTCTTCTTCTTTGGAGAATGGTTTCTGAAAATCAACCATGCCGGCCAATAAATCGCTTAAACCAAACTGAGATTCCATCGCCGCACTTTTGTCCCTGGCGCATTCTTCACATAAATGCAACTCATTCATCTTCTCATCAATAATCTCAGTCAGATGCACAGTCGCCGCGTTTTTGGCGCAAATATCACAAAGCATATTAGTTAATATTTCACTCCGTCTTTGAGAGTCAATTCTTTAAATTTCTTGGTAAGCGACAAAGTTAGCTTGCCCGGTTTACCGTTGCCAATAATCCTGCCGTCAACCTTAACCACAGGAATAATTTCGGCAGCCGTACCGGTGAGAAAACATTCATCCGAAATATAAACTTCATGACGGGTAATTACATGTTCATGTGCGCCGACCTTATTCTTGCGGGCGATCTCTAAAATCGAATCACGGGTAATTCCGCGTAAAGTCCCCATGCATTGCGGAGGGGTATAAAGATGCCCGTCTTTTACGACAAAAATATTATCGCCCGTGCATTCAGCGACATAACCTAAAGAATCCAGCATAATCGCTTCGTCGTATCCGGCATTGCTCGCCTCAATTTTAGCCAAAATATTATTCAAATAGTTCAGAGACTTAATCTGAGGATTAAGCGCCTCTGGTAAATTACGCACTGTAGGCACGGTAACAATAGTCAAGCCCTCGCGGTAAAGTTTTTCCGGGTACAGAGCAATGCGATCAGCAATGATAATGATCGTTGCTCCTTTATAACATTTACCCACGTCAAGCCCCAAATCACCTTCGCCGCGGGTAACGATCAAGCGGATGTAAGCATTATCTAATTTGTTGGCCTTAAGCGTATCAATGGTCGCCTTAATGATCTGCTCCTTGGACATGGGAATTTTTAATATAATACTCTGGGCGGATTCAAAAAGCCGGTCGATATGCTCTTTTAATTTAAATACGCGGCGATTATACGAACGGATGCCTTCAAAAACTCCGTCTCCGTAAAGTAACCCGTGATCAAAAACAGAAACTTTAGCATTTTCTTTTTCACAGAATTTCCCGTTGATATAAATTTTCATTTGGTCTCCTTAATAATTAAGAAATGAGATAATTTTCTGATTAAGAGTATCTATTAAATTATCTTTATTTCTATCTTCGTATGTCTTAACAGTTATATTATATGCTTTAAAAGGTTTTAATCTCTCTAAATTTGGAGATTCAAGCACCAATCCTTTCTTATTTTCAAAAGTTTTAATTAAATCCGTTAATTTAACAAACATAAAAATGGGCTTACTAAGATCATCCGGGTTCTCATATTCTATTTCAGCGTAATAAGAATCGCTGATTTCCTGTTTTAGTTTAAGAAAAAGTGTATATACTGCCTTTTGCTCTTCCGGCTTAAACATAAATCCTCCACCGACCACTTTATATAATTTACTTTCCGCAGCATCAACCTTTGTGCCAGAAACCTCTAGAGACTGCAAACAGTCCTCAATCACCCCTTTATCATTATCAAAGTTTTCGTATGTATTCGTCACCAACATTTCAATCGCAAAATTACCGCTAAAAGAAATACTCACAATCTGTTTAAATTCCCTAGGTTTATCGTATACAGGTAAAATATATCGAACTACCGCTCTAGCCCCTTCTTTACCGTTTAATATTATTTTTTTAGGATCTTCTATAAATTCAAAATTTTTAACGACTTTTTTAATTTTATCAAGTTTATAATTTAAATATCTAAGCGGATTTTTTAAGTCGGTTGGCGCTTCATAAATATCAACGAAACTTAAGCTAATATTCGCGTTAGGAAATGCTTTGCCAAATGGATATTTAGTAAATTCCACCACTTTTGTTTGCCAAGGGGAAGCCCCTAAATCAACTTTCTTAGATAACTCTCCTGCGGCTTCTTTAGTAACCTTTTCTGCCCTTGTAAGTTCTTCTGCCGTATACATATACCATCCTGGAGGACCCATTATTTTTAAGCCTATATCATTATTAATATAAGTGGTACCTTTTTCAGGAATTAAAGAAACTACTGCCTTATCTAACTCAATCGCCTCTATTTCATTATTTGGCAATATTAATAAATCTTTTTCATTATTAATTATTACTGAGACCAAGGTATCGGTATTTGTTCGTTCTATTATTTTTCCTTGTATTTTTTTTCCAGACCCTTTAAGAATAATAGTATCAGCAAAAATAATATTAAAAAAACAAAATTCTCCTACTAGCATATAGACCAAAATTGTTAAAGTTAACCTCTTTTTTGACATGTTTTTATTTAATTAATAAGAATCCCGTCTTTCAAATGTATAACTTTTCCTGCACTAGCGGCAATATCTTTATCGTGCGTAACCATCACAATGGTAATTTTTTGCTCCCGATTAAGCTCAATTAATAACCGCAAAATATTTTTCCCGTTTTCTGAATCCAGATTTCCCGTCGGCTCATCACAAAGTAAAAGCTGGGGCTGATTGATCAATGCCCGGGCAATCGCCACTCTTTGCTGTTCTCCTCCGGACAAAGCCATCGGTTTATGATTAAATCTACGAGACAACCCCAGTCTTTCTAAAAGTTCCTGAGCCTGCGCCAGATGCTTTTTTCTCTCCCACCATGATTTTAAAATACTCGGCAGCAAAACATTCTCCAGCGCATTTAACTCCGGCAAAAGATGAAAAAATTGAAAAACAAAACCCACTTTTTGATTACGAAAATTACTCCGGGCATTTTCATCCAAACCGTAAATATTATCTCCTTGAAAATAAACCGCCCCGCGGGAAGGGTCATCCAGGCCGCCTAAAATATGCAAGAGCGTAGATTTGCCTGCGCCGCTTGGCCCCTGAATGACTAAAAATTCTCCTTCTCTGACGGTAAAATTTATATTCTTCAACACTTCAAGATTGCTGGTGGTATCGCGATAGCTTTTACAGATATCCTGCGCCTTAATGATTTCTTTATTCATGCCGCACAGCCTCGCTGGGGATTATTCTGGTTGCATAATATGCCGGATAAATGCTGGCAAATAAAGTAATCAACAAAGCTGAAACCACGATCAAACCAATATCCCCGATATTAATATTAACCGGAATACAGTTAAAATAATAAATATCCTGAGGGATCAATGGCCTACCGATGATATGCGATATAAGATCCACCACTTTATCTAAAGAAAGCGCTAGCGTTATCCCCCCGATCAATCCTAAAATAATTCCGGTTAAACCGATTGCCATGCCCTGATAAACAAAAATCTGCAAAATACTTTTTGTCTTAGCTCCGACAGAACGCAAAATACCGATATCTTTAATCCGGCTCATCACCGACATGATCAAAGTACCCACGATACCGAAAGCAGCAACTACGGTAGTCATCGTCACCACAATAAACATCACGATCTTCTCAAGCTTTAAAGCCTCAAGAAAATTTTTATTTGCATCTATCCAGGTTCGCGCCTGATAAGTGCCGAAACCCTTAAGATCCCGATAGAGCTTCTCCTTCACATCATCTACTTTATAAACATCATCAACTTTAATCGCAATTCCACTTACCGTATCGGGCATTTTATAAAAGTCCTGCGCCCCCTTAATACTGGTCAGAATCAGACTAGAATCATAAAGATACATCCCGCTGTTAAAAATGCCTTTAATAGAAAAATCGGTTTTAGTCAGAGTAACCGGAGAGATCAAACTGATGCTATCTCCGATCCCCAAACCCAAGCGCGAAACAAGCTCCTGTCCTAAGGCAACCTCATTGCCTGCTAAATCATAACTTCCCAACTTCAAATATTCATCGATCTTAGAAGTTTGCGCCTGCAGCTTCGGGTCTATTCCGCGAACCTCTACGCCGAAAATCGATTTACCGTTTTTAACCAGCGCCTGCCCGTCGATAAAAGGAGTTTGGCCCGCAACATAAGGAAAAGTTTTTAATTTGTCGATTATGCGGTTGTGATCCTTTAACCCGCCGTAAAATTCAAGCGACACATGGGCGTTAGTACCCACCATTTTATCTTCCAGAAACCGGTCAAAGCCGGTCATTACCGAGATCACCACAATCAATACCATTACCCCGATAGCAATACCGATTACCGAGATTAAAGCGGTAATCGAGATAATTTTCTCTTTTTTCCCTGCCCTTAAATACCTCTGGCTAAGCCATAACTCAGAAAACATATTAAGCTTTTTCCTCTTCCTGCTGAAGCCGTAACAGAGGAAATAAAATCACATCCCTGATTGAAGGTTGATCCGCTAACAACATTACTAACCGGTCAATACCAATGCCCAGCCCACCGGCAGGAGGCATTCCGTGCTCTAAAGCTAAAAGATAATCATTATCTATATTCTTCTTCTCCTCGCCGGTTAAATCTTTGATTTCCTCTTCAAAACGCCTGCGCTGTTCTAATGGATCGTTTAACTCCGAATAAGCATTGGCGATTTCCATGCCTGCAACGTAGAGCTCAAACCTCTCTGAAATCAACGGGTTATCTTTTTTAACCTTAGCCAAAGGACAAAGGCTGGTAAAATAATCCGTAATAAATATGGGGTTAGCCTGTAAATCCTGCTCCAAGCCATCCTCGACAATTTTATTTATCTGAGAGCGGCTCAGTCGATTTTTATCCAAAGCATAACCTTTGGCCTGTAATTTTTTTAACATCTGCAGCGGATCATCCGCAGGTGCGATACCAAATTTATCTTGAACCAGAGTAGCAAATGACTGTCTGTTCCAGGGGGTTTTAAGATCAATGGTTTTACCCTGAAAAGTTAGCTCTTCTTTTCCCAAAACTTCACGGGTAATGTGGCAGATTAAATCCTGCGTTAAATTAATCATCCCTTCGCAATCCGTATAAGCCTGATAAACCTCAAGCATTGTGAACTCCGGATTGTGCCGCGTAGATACCCCTTCATTACGGAAAGAACGGTTAATTTCATAAACCCGGTCAAGCCCGCCGACTAAGAGCCTCTTTAAATAGAGCTCCGGAGCAATCCTTAAAAATAAATCCATGCTATATTCATTATGGAATGTCTTAAATGGCCGGCCGGCTGCGCCGCCGGCGATATCATGCATCATCGGGGTTTCAACTTCCAAAAAGCCGCGCTCGTCGAGAAAACTACGTATTGAACGAACAATTTTTGCGCGCAATAAAAATACTTTTTTTACTTCTTCATTGGTCAATAAATCCAGATAACGCTGCCGGTAACGCAGTTCCACATCCTTTAAGCCATGCCATTTTTCAGGCAGAGGCCGCAAAGCTTTGGCTAATATACTGAAATCATCCACCTTAAGCGTAAATTCCCCGGTATGCGTCTTAAAAAGTTCACCGCTAGCGCTGATAATATCGGCAATATCCAGGTGCTCAAGAAGAGCGGCATTATCTACCCCGATAATATCCCGCTTAACGTAAAGCTGAATCTTACCAGTGGCATCCCGAAGATCCATAAAGTTGATCTTACCATGCCCCCGGTTAGCCATCAACCTACCGCAAAGAGTAACCTTCTTGCCCTCTTCAAAACTACTCAAAACCTCTCCAATAGTAGTATGTAAAGGCACTCCTGCAGGATATATCGGCACGTTCTTGGCGCCGAGGGCTTCTAATTTAACAATTCTTTGCTGCCTAATCTCATTAATGTCCATAGTTCAGTAATTATATAGTATATTTAGGATTATGTCAAAAGAAAAAGGGGCCGTTTCTCCTCAGAAAAACGCCCCTGTCTTATCAAAACAAAGAGGGGAGATAAACAAGACCCTGTTTCCCGATTGATTAGGAAACGGGGTCTTGTTCAGCCTTGAACCGATGTATTAAGATCCTATCTTGGGAATACGAAAACCTTCGACTACTCTTTCTTTTAATGTAGGCGGCTCCATTAGTTGGCGGATCGCTTCAAAAATACCCTGTATGGCTTCATCATGCTTTCCAACTCTTCGTTCCAGTTTTTCTAATTTATGAATTAACTCCTTATGTGAAGATAAGATCTTACGTAACTTCACAAATGCTCTCATAATAGCAATGTTCACATGAATAGCCTTCTTGCTGCGTAAAACGCTTGAGAGCATTGCTACTCCCTGTTCGGTAAAAACGTAAACATTGGGAGCATGTTTTAGTTTAGAACTTATCACAGATTGTGATAAGTTCATAATTTCCTCTCGACTTAATAAAAACATAAGTCGAGTAGCAAAGA
>PCWB01000048.1 GCA_002796135.1 Candidatus Omnitrophica bacterium CG11_big_fil_rev_8_21_14_0_20_41_12 | reverse complement strand
GCACCGGGGGCACAACTTCATGTTTATGGTAGCACTCAATACAACACAATAATTGAAAATACTGGAGCAAGTAGTCTAGGACAACTACTTTTAAGAAATACTGCAGGTGGTGATCAAGCAATTCATTTCGGTGGTGGGTCGAGTTGGTGGAATATTGGGCAGGATATGAGCGATTCGGGTAAATTTAAGTTTTCTACAAATTATGATGGAAATGTAGGAGTGAGTACAAAGGTTACGATAGACAGCAGCGGCAACGTCGGCATCGGGACGACGGCACCGGGGGCGAAGTTGGAAATTGGAAGCGGGCAAATATTTGTTCCCAATGGTTCAGCTGCAGCTCCAAGTTATTCATTCACAAATGATCCTGACACAGGTATATTTTGGGGTAATTCAAACAGGCTTTCAATTGGTACTGGAGGAGCAGAGGTATTCAGAATTGGCTATTCTACTGATTACTTTACATACATTCCTAATGGTGCGGTTGGTCTTGGTGTTTATCCTACTGTTTCTGGAGCACGGCTTCAGGTTCAAGGGACAGACAGTCTTAACACGAGTTTTGCAGGAAATATCTCTGGGGCAACTGGGACGGGGTTAGTGATAACAAATGCTGGCAACGTCGGCATCGGGACGACGGGACCGGGGTATAAGTTGGATATTACGGGTACAGCGAGAGCGTCTGGAGAAGTAATTTCAACTAGCGCCAATGCATTTAGAATGGTTCAAGGGAGTTTTGGTAGTTTCTTCCGTAATGATGGAAGCGACACTCTTTTGTTACTTACGGCATCTGCAGACCAATATGGGAACTGGAATACTCTAAGACCGTTTACAGTGAATAACACATCTGGGGCTGTCACGCTGGGAACTGCAGTTACAGCAAGTTCAACTCTAGGCGTGACCGGTGTGTTCTCTGCCAATAACACTGGCATTAACACTATCGCGGGGACTCTTAATCTCCCAGGAAACAACCTCACCTCAGGTGGAGCTCTTACTATTACACCAGCTGCAAGCACCAATCTTAATATTGCCCTCTCTACTACTGGTGATTTTGCAGTAAATACAAATCAGCTCTATGTTGATACTTCAGCGGGCAACGTCGGCATCGGGACGACGGCTCCGCTGTCAAAACTAGGAGTTTTGGGTAATCTGTCAGTAGGTGGGACATATGGGTCGTTGGCTGCGCCAACTGGAGGAATGATAATAGAAGGCAACGTCGGCATCGGGACGACGGGACCAGGAGCTTTACTTGATGTAGAAATAAATACTGCCACCGATGTTTTTGAGTTTAGACGAACTGGGTTTAAATATTTTACATTAGATTACGGAGGTTCAACCGCCAATTTTGAAACAGACGCTATAACATATTGGCAAAGTTTAACTGGTCAGTTTTTATTAACAGACACTCGTACCGATGCAACAGCAAAAGCGGGGCGATTAGGTGTACCGCACTATACAAATACCGAAGAACCGTTTTTGTTGTATCTTGGTATTTCTCAGGCGGGGTCAAATGTCCTTAGCATCGGTGGTGGGTCAGCTCTTGGAAACGTAGCCACTCAAATTGGTTTTTTCACCGCTGCTAATAACACAACAACCACAGGGACAGAGGTTGTCAGAATTGATAATGCAGGCAACGTCGGCATCGGGACGACGGCGCCGGGGGCGAAGTTGCATTTATATAATTCTTCACCCGACACTGCAGGTAATGCAAGTTTAATCCTCGAAGATTTGTACTCAACTCACGCACCCACAATACAAATTAAAGGACATGGAAGTAGTTTAATCGCCGAGTTAGGTGATTCTGGCACAAGTACTGGGGTAGATAAAGGATTCTTATCTCTATATAGCGAAACAGTTCAAACTGTCCGACTTGATGTAAATGGTAATAGTTATTTCAACGGCGGCAACGTCGGCATCGGGACGACGGGACCGGGGACGTTGTTGACACTCGGCTCTGCTGCACCAGCAATAAGTGTTGATACATTGGATACTGCTGACACAAAGTATTTATCCCTATCTGGTGGCGGTGGTGCTGGCTCTTCCTCAAGAGGTGCAGGTATATATCTTTATGGTAACGAGAATGCCACCAATGCTTACAAAGGAGATTTACATCTTTTGGCTGGTTTAGGTGATGGTGCCTCGAACATGGGTCAGATGGAGTTTTACCTCGGTTCTGACCAAAGCAGTCCAAAAGTGTTGATAGATAACGCTGGCAACGTCGGCATCGGGACGACGGGGCCTTTGGCTCGTCTAGGGGTGATAGGGACAGATAGTCTTAACACGAGTTTTGCAGGAAATATCTCTGGGGCAACTGGGACGGGGTTAGTGATAACAAACGCGGGCAACGTCGGCATCGGGACGACGGGGCCGGGGGCAAAACTCCACGTTGTGGGTAGTGCTGTTACGGGTGCGGTGTATAGCGGTAACGCAGCAATGATTATAGAAAAAGATGGTCATACGGACTTGCAATTTGCTTCTGGAACCAGTTATGACCAGGGGATTTATTTTGGCGATACTGGGTCAGCGGGCATGGGTAGGATAATATATTCTCATGGCAACGACTCCATGAGGATATACGCTAACAATGCGGAGCGGGTCAGGATAACAAGCACGGGCAACGTCGGCATCGGGACGACGGTACCAGGGGCGAAACTGGAAATTGCGGGTGTGGCTAATCAGCTTCGATTGTCCGATGCGGGTAATCCGTCGGCTAATTATTACGATATTGTGAGAAACGCCTCAACGGGATATTTGGACTTTCAAGGGTCACAGGCGACGTACAACGGCTTTCTTTTCAAAAACAATAGTGCGGCAACGATACTGTATCTTGACCCAACTCAAAAGGTGGGAATTGGGAAAACGCCAAGTGTCGCCTTGGATGTAAACGGCTCTGCGTCAGTAAGTGGAAATACAATTTTATCAGGCAATATCACTGGCGGGGCTAGTGGTGCTCTATATTATGATTCTGCTAATGCACAATTACGCAATGGAAATAGCCCAACTGGATTATTTTTCGGTGGGCAAGGGGAATTTCAGGCTCGTCGGGAAAGTGCCAATGCGACGATAAGAATCGTGTCGGTAGGTGCAACAAGTCAAAGTTATCTTGCTTTTGACAGGGCAAGAGGGACTATTGCCTCACCGACTGGAATATTAAGTGGGGACGTTGTTGGCTCAATTGTGGGAGTTGGGTATGACGGAGTAAGTGCGACGATGACACACGGTCCACAAATTACTCTTTCCACAACCGAGAATTGGGACGCGACCCACAATGGTAATAGGATTGATTTTTACACCATTGCAAACGGGACGACGAATCAAGTTAATACCTTGGCTCTTAATCAAGGTAATGTCAGTATGGCTGGAAATTTGACAGTTTCGGGGTCAGGGAATACAACAATAAGCGGCAACGTCGGCATCGGGACGACGGGGCCGGGGTATAAATTAGAAGTGTTTTCTACTGCTGCCAATCCTGCCGCAATCATAACCTCATCTATTACGAACTCCAGCTTACTGATTGGTAACACATCGACTGGTATAGCGGCTCTCAATTTGGATGCTTCAAATGGAGACGCTGTGGGAAGTGATTACCTCACCATTCGACAGAATAATGATTTAACTGCTGATATATTTACCCAAGCAAGTGCTGGCATTCTATCACTTGGTTCTAAAGGTACTACAGGTACATTGAATATAGACGGTGGCAACGTCGGCATCGGGACGACGGGACCATTAGCCAAGTTTGATGTTGACGCTGGTACGGCTTCTTATCCAAACCCATTTAATCTGTATGGTGCGACCAGTGGGAATGGCAATGTCTTTGGTAAAATAAGTAATATAAACACGGATGGCGGGGTACTCTTTGCTCTCGGTGAAACCAACGGAGATACAGCAACTCCATTTTATATCGTTCGTTATGGGTCAACCCACGCTTCAAAGGCGAGGGATGTGGAAATTCTTAATGCAGTTGCTGGAAATTTAGCATTAGGTACTAGCGGAGCAGTGAATATGTTTATTCAAAACGGCGGCAACGTCGGCATCGGGACGACGGCGCCAAATTCACGACTCACAGCAAATACCCAGTCACCTAGTGCAAACGCACT
>PCWB01000022.1 GCA_002796135.1 Candidatus Omnitrophica bacterium CG11_big_fil_rev_8_21_14_0_20_41_12 | reverse complement strand
ACGGTTGGCTTGCGGCCTTGAATCTCAGTTAAAAGGAGAATACCAGATTATGGAGCAGCTTGAAGCTTGGCTAAACCCGGATAAGTTTTCCGAAAGCTTATTGGGATTTTGGAGCCGGATAATTCGATCGGCGGCTGAAATCCGGTTTAAGTCCGGGCTTAATTTTAATGAGAATAATATTGCTAAATTATTATTCCAAGATTTAAGAGCACTTGGCGTTAGCCTGGAAAAATTGGAGCTGGCGGTAGTGGGAACCGGCAAGGTGGCCGGGTTGCTTGCAGGATACCGGCCCAGAAACGCACAGCTTTATTTTGTCGCGCATAAGAATCGGCTTAAGGCAGAAGCTTTGGCCAGCCGGGTGAGTGCAAAAGTTTTATCTTTTGATCAGTTTAGGCAAATAATTCCCAGCTTAGATGTTATAGTAAGCGCTGCCGGAAGCCCGCATATTATCCTGAAACCGGCGGATATTCCGGATTCAGTTTTACAAAGGGATAAGCCTCTGTATATCTATGACCTGGGTTTTCCGATCAATGTGGCAAAAGAGTTAGGCCAGAAAAAGAATATAATTTCAAAAAATCTGGATGATCTGGCGCAAGCCGCGAAAAATACCAATCGTTGCCTACAGAGAAATTTTAATCTGGCAGAATATTTAATCGAGGAAGTGGTTAGCACCCGGCCTGATTTGAGCGGCCGGTGTGCGCTACTGCGCAAGGATAATGAATATATTGAAAGTCGGTACCCGGCCGAGTCCGTTAGCTATCAGGCAGCTGGATGAAATAAGAGAAATATTTCCCCGGGTTAATTTCGAGGTGGTGATTATTCCCACGCTGGGGGATAAAGACAAAATTACTCCGCTGGCCGAAGTTGCAACAGCTGATTTTTTTACCAGAGAGATTGATCAGGCGCTTTTAGCAGGCAAGATAGACGTTGCTTTACATAGCAGCAAAGATTTGCCGGAGAAACTCAGCGATGGTTTAAAAGTTGTTTTAGAAACAAAGTCGATTAGCCCTTGGGATGCTTTAGTATCAAAAAACAGGCTTAAGTTGAACCAATTGCTTTATGCCGGCAAGGTGGGGGCAAGTAGCCAGCGCAGAAAAGAGCAAATTCGCGCATTAAGGCCGGACCTGATACTGGTTGATGTGCGGGGCAATATCGGGGAGAGGTTGGCATTAATCGATGCCGGTAAAATTGAGGCTTTAGTAGTTGCTCATGCCGCTTTAATCAGGCTTGGGTTTGAGCATTTAATTTCTGAAGTTTTTAGCGGAGATAATTTTATAACGTCCCCTAAGCAGGGCTGTTTAGCTTTAGTGACCAGGGAGGATAGGTGGGAAAAGGTAAGGTCTATATTATCGGCACCGGGCCCGGTGACTGGGAATTAATTACGGTTAAGGGCCTAAAAAGAATTAAAGAGGTGGATGTAATCCTTTATGATTCTTTGGCATCTAAGGATTTGCTGCGGTTTGCGAATAAAAAGGCAAAGGTGATTTGCTGCGGAAAGTCCGATGGTCTGCATATTCTTGAACAGTCGCAGATCAACAAGCTGCTTTTAAAGTTTGCCCGGCAGGGTAAGTGTGTTGCCCGGCTTAAAGGCGGGGACCCATTTGTGTTTAGCCGCGGCATTGAAGAGGCGCTTTATTTAAAAAGTAAGGGGATTAACTTTGAGATTATCCAAGGGATAACCTCAGCGTTTTCTACCCCGGAAAGCTTCGGTATACCTTTGACCCGCAAAGGAAAATATTCATCAGTTGCCGTGCTTACCGGGCGCAAGAGCAATCAGGATAAACTCGATGCCCCCGATTGCGATACATTAATTTATTTGATGGCGGTTGCTAATCTAAAAACGGTTGTTAAAACGATCTTAGATTCCGGGAAAGCTAAGTTTACGCCTTGTGCTTTTATTGAGCGCGGTACAACCAGAACCGAAAGAATCACTAGCGGCACACTTGCTGACATTATAAAAAAAGCTAAGGAGTATGGCGTTAAACCGCCGGCAGTTTTTATTGTTGGAGAGGTGGTTAAATACGGCAAGAGGATCTATGGCCATAAGTTTGACTAAATTTATTTACCCTTATTTTATAGTTCCGGGTAAAAACATCAAAGATAAAATTAATTCTTTTCCCGGTTTTTACCGGTTTTCTATTGACCGGCTGATCAAAGAGATCAGGCAAATTAATGAATTGGGCCTGAATAAAGTTTTATTATTCGGGATCCCTAAATACAAGGATAATTCCGGAAGCTCAGCTTACGGAGAAAATAATATTGTCGTTTCGGCCCTAAAAGAAATAAAAGCAGAGTTTCCGGATTTAGTGGTTATTACGGATGTTTGTTTATGCGCTTATACCAGACATGGGCATTGCGGTATATTGCAGGCCGGAAAAAAAGCGATAGATAAAAAAGCGACTTTGGAGGCGCTGGCTAAAATTGCCTTAGCGCATGCGCAGGCTGGCGCTGATTGGGTAGCTCCTTCGGCAATGGCAGAGGGGCAAGTTTTAGCAATCAGGAATGTTTTAGATAAGTATGGCTACGCAAAGACTAAGATTTTAGGCTATTCGGCAAAATTTAACTCTAACTTTTACGGCCCCTTTCGTCAGGCGGCTCATTCTGCTCCTGCATTCGGCGATCGAAGCGCTTATCAGTTAGATTATAGAGATACTCAAAACGCACTTAAGAAGATTGAAGAGGATATTGATTACGGAGCGGATATGGTTATGGTAAAACCGGCGCTAAGTTATCTGGATATCATTAAACAGGCAAAGCAAGAATTTAAATTTCCGTTAGTTGCTTATAATGTCAGCGGAGAATATGCTTTAGTAAAATATGGGGTCAAAGCCAAAATTTTTGACGAAAAAAAAGCGGTTAATGAGATCGTTACTGCCATAGCGCGCGCAGGAGCGGATTATATTATTACTTATCATGCTAAGGATATTGCCCAGTGGATAAAGAGAGAAAATTATTCAATCTAGCCCAGCGTTACCTGGTTGGGGGAGTAGACAGCCCGGTGCGCAGCTTTAAATATGCGGGGTCGAGGCCGCTATTGATCAATGGGGGTTATGGCGCAGA
>PCWB01000043.1 GCA_002796135.1 Candidatus Omnitrophica bacterium CG11_big_fil_rev_8_21_14_0_20_41_12 | reverse complement strand
TAACGTCTACTTATCAAAGAATTGCAAAATTCTCTAAGCCAGTTATTATCTATACCGAATACATCGTCTTGAAAAATAATATACCTGATACCCTGCTTTGCCACAAGGATATCGATCTCCTTAAGGACATTTTCGACTGAACGGCTCCGGAAAATATTTTTCCACAAAAACGGCGAGCTACAAAAAGCACACTTAAACAAGCATCCCCTGGAAGTAATCATGGGGGCAAAGGGTTTCCTCATAGGCAACACAGAATAATCATAATACAAACCAAGGTCTACTTTTTGCCACGCAGGAAAAGGAATAGAATCCAAATTATTAATTAACTCTCTTTCTTTATTATAATTAATAACACCGTTTTTTTTATAAACAATGCCATCAACTTCCTCAATTCTTTTCTTTCCCTGCATATAATCCATGATCTCGGTAATAGTAAGCTCTCCTTCTCCGCGGCAAACAATATCACACCCATTATTTAAAAAATCTTCATAGCATAAATAACCCGGCCCCCCTACAACAATATTCTTTTTTGAACATTTTTCTTTTATGGCTTTTATATATTCTATCACTTTATCTTTTACTAACAATTGAGCATAGAACCCAACAAAAAGATAGTCATTAGTGTTAATACGGTTAATTAAATCTTCTACAGAAAAGCTATCTGTTGACTGATCTAAAAAATCACACCCTATTCCCCTGGATTCTATAGTTGAAAATATATACAATGGCCCAAGTAAGGGCCTGCGTTGTATATACTTAAATTTAAATCTCCCTTCGGCCGAATAACTGAATTTATCCATTGCCAAGGATACTAATAATACTTTTTTCATATTTTAGTGGCATGCCTTAAATTAAAAAAGGCGTTCAGGCCCAAAAAAATCAACACCGGTATGCATACCGCAATCCCGAATTTACCGAAAGCCAATCCTATTCCTAAAGCAAGAAATGCAATTAACCGTACGGGTACTTTCTGCAAACTCAATAATATAAGAACAACTAACGGAAAAAGGCTGATAAGTAAATACGGATTTTTTATCTTAATTATATCGATGAAAATAAGCATGGTTAAGATAATAGATGCCACAATATAAGGAATAATATCTACCAACCTACATACCAGAGACCTATCAGTTAATCTTTCTTTAAAATTTGGATAATTAAAATGCAGCGGATTAACCAGAACGAGTATCATCAGTATAAAAAATATGATAAATTCATGCACCATACGCGGCAGATCTGAACCCAAAAAAAGCATTGTGCACGTCCTTGAGAAAGGGATAAGAAAAAATATGCATTTCCAACTTGCCTGACGAAATGGTGAACACTCTATCAGAAAATATGGGGCTAAAAAATGAACGGCGAAATAAAACCATGCGCTGAGGGCAAAAAGATGCACTCCACCGACTAGATATCCAGCTAAGTGTACATCGAAAAAAACCCACTTCCACCAGCCGATATTTATAGCCGTAGCTTCGATTGCATATGAAAGCGCAGCAATAACCATCCCAGCAAACAACAATGTAGGAAAAATCTTACCTTTAAGATAAGTTGATCTCTCAATAATTTTTTCGGCAATGCACCAGGAAAGGTAGAATACAAGCATCCAGCCGATGGTTGTATTCAATACAGAAAATAGCAGCGGGTAATTGGTAGTGTGTATAAAAGGTGTGGGGTGCCTCATGTTGGACAAAGACGGTCCAAGAAAGGTGCCGGCTTCTTTCCTCATGCCCACAACAAAAGAAAACAGAAAAAAGCTCAAGGTCAACCGAAATCCACGTTTAAAATATGAGTGGACGACGAGTAAAATAAGCCCTATAAATGAAAAAAGGGATAGGTATAAAATCGTCATCAAGATACAGAATTATTTTTTATAAAGTAAAACTTGGTAATCAACTGAAAGATAGCCAATAATCCAACTGGCACAATTGCTGGTATTGCTAATTGTTTAAACACCATAAGGCACAAAAGAGCAATAAATGTTACCCATAATAAAGGGACTCTTTTAATCGCAAGTAACACAAAAAATCCTAAAGGCAGTAATGATACAAGCAGGCTCGTATCATATATTTTAAATACATCAATAAAAAATAGAATAGAAAGCAATACCACCATAATTACAACTGGAAATAAATTTACCCATTCTGTATTTGAAAAGGTTTTTCTGCTAAATTGTTTAATGCCAGAATAGTCAAAACGTAAAGGACTCATAAAAGCAAACACAATGAGAATGATCAATGTCAACATCTCTTTGATAGATTGTGCCATACCCAAACCAAAAAATTGAGGTATCCAAGTGTTGATAAACGGTAATATAAAGAAAATTATCTTCCAATTCCTATTTTTGTATTCAGAACAGGCAATTAAAAAATACGCTGCTAAAAAATATAAAGAAAAATAAAACTGCTTTTTGATTATATAAACAGGGATAAGCAAAAAATCATTATTACTAGAAATTAAAGCATTCCCTCCAGCCATATTTATTGCTGTTACCTCCATGGCATAAGCAAAATAAGCAACAAATAAACCCGCAAATAATAATACGGGAAAAATTCTATTTTTAAAATAAGCCACTCTTTCAATAACCTTCTCAGCTATACACCATGAAAGGTAAAATGATAATACCCATATCAAAGTAGAAATTACCGCATGAGATATGTTTTGAGGCTCAGCCTTGACCAAATTCATGAATTGGAAAGTATGCTCACCCCCCTTAGTAAAAGTCAACATGAATGCAAATAAGAAAAAGTTTAATGTTAAGGCCAGCCCTCTTTTAAAATAGGAATGCAAGATAAGCGCAATAATTCCGATACCACAAAAATTAATCAACACTGTCTGATTCATGAAATTTTCTTTCTCTCAACTAGCCTTGTTCTGGCTAAAATTTTAAATACTAATACAACAATAACCGGCACTACCGCCACCAGAGCCAACTTGTTGAATATCAAGAGACAAAACAAAGCAAAAAACACTATCCACAATAAAGGGATCCTCCTAATTGCTAATAATATAAAGAATACTACCGGTAATAACGATATAAGTAACTGCACATCATGTATCTTAACCTGATCAAGAAAAGATA
>PCWB01000031.1 GCA_002796135.1 Candidatus Omnitrophica bacterium CG11_big_fil_rev_8_21_14_0_20_41_12 | reverse complement strand
GTCACAACATCAATCATCGTTGGACTTGTTGCTTCAGGAACTCTCCCACTAGGCGGGGCCATTCCGATGGTGATGGGGGCCAATCTTGGTACTAGTGTCACGAACACTCTGGTTTCTTTAGGTTATATTAAAAATGGAAAGAATTTTAGAGATGCTTTTGCAGCTGCAACCATCCATGATTTCTTCAACATCCTTACAGTTGCAGTTTTACTTCCAATTGAACTGGCAACAGGTCTATTAGAAAAATCAGCAGTCTATTTATCAGGCTTACTTTACGGTTCATCTAGCACGACAATGAGTTACAAATCTCCCATTAAGGCCGCGATCAAACCTGTTGCAAATGGGATTAAACTTTTTATCACAGAAACTCTAGGTTTTTCTGGAAATATTGCAGGAATTGTTCTTGTCATTATTTCTGCATCTCTTATTTTTATTGCTCTTTATATGATCGTTAAAACAATGAAAGTTCTTGTTGAATCAAACAAAGGACAAATTATTGAAAACCTGCTTTCAAAAAATGGTTATGTAACGATTCTTTTTGGTACCCTTTTAACTGTTGCTGTTCAATCGAGTTCAATAACAACATCTCTTCTCGTTCCTATGGCAGGAGCAGGTGTCTTAACGCTTGAGTCGATTCTACCTGTAACCGTAGGTGCTAACATTGGAACAACGGCCACTGCCCTTATCGCTTCCTTAACAGGAAACGTCGCAGGACTCTCAATCGCTTTGGTTCACTTTCTTTTTAATATGGCCGGAATGCTTTTATGGTACGTTCACCCTAAGATGAGACAAATACCTCTCACACTTTGTTCAAGACTAGCAAATCTAACGAGAACCAACCGTGCATATGGTGTCCTATACATCGTCTTGGTCTTTTTTCTTATTCCTTTTACTTTGACAATGTTACTCTAGTTGGCAATTAAATAAAAAGAGTGGTGAAAATCCACTCTTTTCATTTATACATAATATCTTTTGAGACAGACAACTTACTGAAGTTAAACAAGCGATCTAAACAAAATTAAGTTCTTCAATTTTTCGACGATTATAATAGTAAGATGATAAATAAATCGAACTATGAATAATAAAAAAAACCTTTCCATTTACCATGAACCTCGCTTTAGCGAGCCTGCTTTGGCCTATGAAAGTCCAGAGTTAATTTATTTTAGATTAACTTGTCCACACTGTGCTTTTGAAAATGTCATTACAAAAGAGTTTATACATAAAATGATGTTGTGTTCAAGTAGTGGATGTCGACGTATCATTGTGGTGGAAAACTATTTAGATCTTTTGGTTAACTCTGAAGATGAAAAACAGATTGCTTAGAATCTTTACTTATGAGGATAATCTCCTCCCCCGCTTCAATTCTTTTTTGTAAATTTTTAATCCCTACCAAATCCGAAGTGAACTCTTTAGTTTTTATTTGTAGTGGTCTTTGATCACCTAAGACTTGTTCCTCTGGATAAAAATTAAAACTTTCATAGCAAAGGGTATTTTCATGTGTATGGATTGAAACGTGGCTTGCTAAAAGCTTCATTGGAGATAACTTTAAGTGTAATCCAAGAGCAGCAGAATCCCATTGCGTTGCACCGATTAGTTTCTCAATCTTTAAAACACCTAAGGCATAATATTTCGTTAATAATCCAAGACCTTTTAAGTCTTCTTTCAAGATACCATTTAAGGATGAAAGATTATGCCCAAACCAAGACTTTCCATCTGCATTGGGTATGGCGATATACATACTTAGGGGAACAAAGTCATCCCCCACAACTTTTAACAATGCTTGATCAGCACTAGTTAGTTGATTTGCAGGTATTCCAAACCCAATCACAGCTCCTGGAATAAGTGCACAATCAAAAAGTACCCACCGGGGCATTCCCATCCCTCCAGGCCCAAAACTAAGCTCATCCATTTTTATAATGCGATTGATAAAATCAAAATCTTTAGTGAGCAGAGGATTATAGATATGATCAGCATGAACCGTCATCCCCATGTAATCTTTATTGAGGGCACTCAATGTGTTTGGGTGACAAATAATATAAGGTTTTAATTTGCCTAAAAGATGATGGTATTTATGTTTCATTATTCTATAATAATCAAAACAGATGAATTTACAAAGAACTGGATTTAAAATGAATAATGTTGATCTTTTTACTCCTCTTGATCTAGGCCATACGACCATACAAAACAGAATCCTCATGGGCTCAATGCACACAGGATTAGAAGAAAAATGGGGTGGGTTTAAAAAGCTGGCCAAATTTTACGAACAAAGGGCCAAGGGAGAAGTTGGAATTATCGTCACTGGCGGGATTTCACCAAATCTTCAAGGAAGAATTCATCCTTTTGGTTGCCAGCTCAGTTTTCCTTGGCAGGTAAAAAAACACAAGATTGTTACTTCTGCGGTTCATAAGTATAAAACAAAAATCTGTATGCAAATACTCCATGCCGGACGCTATGGGTATCATCCCTTTATTGTCAGTGCTTCAAGTACTAAGGCCCCTATCTCTCCTTTCAAGGCCAGAGGATTAACAAAGCTTGAAATAAAAAAAACCATCTGGGATTTTGCTAATTGTGCAGGCCTGGCCAAAAAAGCTGGCTATGATGGTGTCGAAATAATGGGAAGTGAAGGTTATTTTATTAATCAATTTCTCGCACCTTGCACCAACCATAGAACTGATGAGTATGGAGGAAGTTTTGAAAATAGATCAAGACTTGCTATCGAAATCGTTAAGTCCGTCAGAAAAAAAGTGGGAAAAAACTTTATCATCATCTTTAGATTATCCATGCTCGACTTAGTCAAAGATGGAATGAACTTTGAAGAAGTGATTATCCTCGCCAAAAAATTAGAAGCACTGGGAGTTGATATCATAAATACCGGGATCGGTTGGCATGAAGCAAGAATTCCAACTATTGCCACTCGTGTACCACGATCAGCATTTACTTGGATCACCCAAAGAGTTAAAAAAGAAATTTCGATTCCAATTATTACCACCAACCGAATTAATACACCTGAGGTTGGAA
>PCWB01000045.1:308-3174 GCA_002796135.1 Candidatus Omnitrophica bacterium CG11_big_fil_rev_8_21_14_0_20_41_12 | reverse complement strand
CTTTATCAGCTTGCATCAGAAGGCGATGTGACTCCAGTTTTTGATTATAAAATTGGTGTTAAGTTCAGATGGTTTCTTCATGGAGACGCTATGAATTTTTTGTCTAATCTTTATAGGCTAAAAAAGATTGATTCTAATATATTAAAGTTATATGAAAAAGGCAATGCTCATGCAATATGGTCTTTGACTGATCCGTTGCCAATGTTAGGCAATATGATGTCCCTATTGGATTATATGACTAGCAAGGAGATGAAAAAATTCCGTGGTTAATGCTCTTTCTGTAGATTTAGAAGATTGGTATCATATTTGTGATTTTGATAATAGTGTTTATCTGAGGGATTGGGAGAAGCACTATGCTCATCTAGAGACCAATGTATGTAAGGTTTTGAGTATTTTTAATCAATTTAATGTCCATGCTACATTTTTTATAGTAGGGATGATTGCAAAGAATTCTCCAGAGCTTATAAAAAGAATCGCAGACGCTGGCCATGAAGTGGCGTCACATGGCTTTCTTCATCGAAGAATATTTGATATGACTCAGCAAGAATTTGAAGAAGATTTACTAGAATCGAAAAGATATATTGAGAAGGCAGCAGGGAAGAAAGTGATAGGGTATAGAGCTCCAGAATGGTCATTAAAACTAAATAATATCTGGGCTTTGGATATACTTAAAAAGCATGGATTCCGCTATGATGCTAGTGCTGTTCCTTTAAGTCATCTTGGCGGTAATCATTTTGAACTTTATCCGTATGAAATAAAAACAAAATATGGCAATATAATGGAATTTCCTTTAAGTACATTTCGGTGCTATTGGGAGAGGATACCGTTTTCGGGTGGATTACCAATGCGTATTACGCCTTATTTTTATACTATTAGTTATGCTAAAAAAATGAATCGTAAGGGTCATCCAGTAATGTTCTATTTGCATCCATGGGAGTTTGATTCAAATCATATTAGGGTTGAGCTGCCTGCTAATCGCAAATTCATGCATTATTGTAACTTAAAATCATCATCTAAAAAGATAATGCTTTTATTGGAACGAATGGAGTTTTCAACAGTTCAAGATGTTTTAGGGTTAGGTAATATTAATAATAACAAGATTAGTGAATCAGAGAAATATTATAAGTATTATGATAAATTTTACTTTAAATCAGCTTTTAATTGTTTTCTTTTTATAGGGAGCATACTTCTTTCTATTTTTTTAACAGCATATTTAATGCGTCAGTATGCTTTCATGTTAATTTTAATTTTATTTACAGTGTTTTATTGGCCTTGGAGTCTATTATTAAAGAAGATAAATAGTTTATTCAAACGATCAATAAAAACAATATAAAATGAAACGTAATTTTCTTAATAAAACTTTTGTTTATAAAATTTCCTTATGGATAGCGCGCATATTTCCATTGCGTTTCTTGAAATGGATAGGAAGAAGCTTCGCTTGTATAAGTTATCTAATATTTAAAGATGCACGGATGAATGTAATGAATAATTTATCTCACATATTTATTGATCCAATTATGGTGAGAAATAATAGCAAGAAGGTTTTTATTAATTACGGACTATTTTTAGCTGACTGGGCTAAGCTTATTGCTATGGATGCAAAGGAAATATTTTCTAAATTTTCTATTATTGAAGGAAGTGAGATTTTTGCAGAAGCCCAAAAGAATGGGAAGGGAATTATTTTATTAGCCGCACACCTAGGCAATTGGGAGCTTGGCGGTCTTTTCTTTGGTACATCTAAAATCCCCATTAATATTATAACTGCTAAGGATGAAGTAAGCGAGATAGCTAATATTAGAGCAGCAGTGAGGGGCCTACATAATGTTAAGACTATCACAATCGAAGATGATCCATTTTACTTTATTGATATAGTTAATGCACTCAGGCGGAATGAAATAGTCGCTATGCTTATTGATAGGTATGAACGCGATAATGGGGTTTTGATTGATTTTTTTGGTGAACCAGCATATTTCCCACCAGGCCCAGTATTATTAGCGAGAAGCACAGGCTGTGTAGTTTTGCCAGCTTTTACGGTCATGGATAAAGATGGTAATTATAAGACAGCCGTAGGTTCAATTATTAAAATGGAATTCAGTGATGACAAAGAAAAAGATATTAATGTAAATTTAAATAAAATAGTTAAAGTGTTTGAGCGGTATATACAAAAATATCCAGATCAGTGGTACAATTTTACTCCAATATGGAATAAGTCTAAAATTACTAAATAAATTTATGAAAAGACGTGTAGTAATATCTGGCATTGGACTTTTAACACCCCTGGGAAGAACCATCTTGTCTCATGAAGATGCTTTAAAAAATGGGAGAACGGGGATAGGTTTAATTAAGTCTTTTGATACGACTAGATATAAGTCTTGTTTAGGTGCTGAAGTTGACAATTCTTTAATCGATAAAGATCATCCTATTTATGTGGATAGAGCGTCTAAATTAGCTTTAACTGCTTGTCGGGATGCTCTTAAGAGCGCGATGCTAGAAACAAGTGAAAAAAATGGACTTGAAGTCCAACTTATTTTGGGAACAACTTTAGGTGGCATGTTATCAGGGCAGGCTTATCATCGGGATCTATTATTTGGGGTAGATAAAAATAAACACTTAGGGATTTTGAGGGATAGTCTTGCTTGCCATCAGGCACCATATATATCTAAAAAATTAAATTTAATTGGAGAAGTGTTAGTTGTTAACAATGCTTGTGCCTCAGGCTTAAGTGCTATTGGTTGTGCTTTTAACCGTATACGTACAGGTGAGGTAAATATTGCTATTGCTGGCGGGTATGATGCATTTTCTGATTTTACTCATGCGGGATTTACTTCCCTGGGTTTAGTGACTTTAGAAAAATGCCGACCATTTG
>PCWB01000045.1:0-269 GCA_002796135.1 Candidatus Omnitrophica bacterium CG11_big_fil_rev_8_21_14_0_20_41_12 | reverse complement strand
GGATATTAATTCTTGAGTCTTTATATCATGCTGAAAAGAGGAAGGCCAATATCTATGCGGAAGTTTTGGGGTATGGTTTAGGTTGTGATGCGCATCATATGACACAACCTTCAGAAGAAGGCATAGTAAATTGTATGGAAAAAGCCATAAAAGAAGCTAAAATTTCCAAAGAAGATGTCGATTATATAAGCGCCCACGGCACCGGCACACCTCAGAATGATAAAACTGAATGCGCAGCGATAAAAAAAGTTTTTGGAAAAAATTATAAA
>PCWB01000037.1 GCA_002796135.1 Candidatus Omnitrophica bacterium CG11_big_fil_rev_8_21_14_0_20_41_12 | reverse complement strand
GTCAGCGATAAAAAAATCTCTGATTTGCTTTTTGAGATTGCCCAAGGTATGGGCTTGACGGTACACCGCGGTAAAGCCTGGACTACGGATGCGCTCCTGCGCGAAACTCGCGAGATTGTGGAGGCTAAGCGTAAAGAAGGGGCAAGGGTAGTAGATATGGTTTCCTCAACCCTGCTTACAATTTGTCAGACTTATAATATCAAAGCCGGATCAATTTTAGCGGTAAGCGATAATGTGGTTACCGGGGAAATGGGTTTTATGAATCCGCTTTATTATATGGCGGAAAGTAATGTCATTAAAATCGCTTTGGAATTAGTTAAAAAATTAGAGAAAGGTTAGGTTATTTAGCGGGTGGCTTGGGTGTTTTCGAAGCGCGTCATGCGCAAGAAAATACCCAAGACAGGACCCGCGTAAACGAATATGAAATTTTCTCCGTTATTCTGGCCGATACAGTTAAGAGGCAATGTCATTTATATTTTAGATGAAACTAAACTGCCGCAAAAGTTAGTTTATCTAAAAGCCAAAAATTACCTCGATGCCTGCAGGGCGATTAAAGAGATGAAGACCCGCGCCGTAGGCCAGGTGCTTCTGGTAATGTACACATTTATTTTAAGTAATCGCCAGCACAAAAATTTAGCTAAAGTTGCCCAGGCGATTAACGTTACCCGGCCGACGCTCTCCTTTAAATTCCTAACCGATATGGTTTTGGGTTGGCAGAAGCAGGGGGCGCCGCTTGAGAAAAGTACCTTAGGATTTTTGGAGATGCTTAAGGGTAAACGTATTGAGCAAGCAAAAGAAACAGCCAAGCTGCTTAAAAATGGTGATGTCATCCTGACACACTGTAATGTCAGCGGATTGATGCCATTGATTGCTGAGTTTGCCAAAGAGCAGGGCAAAAAAGCCAGTTTTTATGTTACGGAAACCCGTCCCTATCTACAAGGTTCCCGGCTTACTGCTTGGGAGATTATGCGCGCGGGATTTGACGTTACGATTATCACCGATAATATGGTGGCGTATTTATTATCATTAGGTAAAGTGACTAAAATTATCGTCGGGGCAGACCACTTGACCCAAAACGGCGACATTGCCAATAAAATCGGCACCTATCAGATTGCGGTAGTTGCTAAATATTTTAAGATTCCCTTTTATGTTCTGTGCCCGCCGGCATCGAAATTAAAAAGCGGCAAAGAAATTAAGATCGAGATCCGTCCGCCGGATGAATTAAAGATTTATCAGGGCCTCCATTTAGCGCCTAAAGAAGTTAAAGCGTATTATCCGGCTTTTGACGTTACGCCGGCAAAATTAATCACTAAACACATATATTTAGAGGTCTAAAAAATGATCCTGGGAAAAGAACGAAAAATAAAAAAAGCAATAATTGATTGCGGCAAAAAACTGCATGCACTGCACCTGGCAGCCGGAAGCTCCGGAAATGTCAGCGCTAGTTTAGGCGAAGGCCGGATTCTGATTACTATGACAGGTTCGGTATTAGGGAATCTAAAGAGCGGGGATATTATTAAGGTAGACCTGCACAATCAGCAGGACTTGGCAAATAAACGCCTGACTTCTGAATTTCCTTTACATCGGCTGATACATGAGATCTTGACGGATAGGGTTATCATTCACTGTCATCCGGTTTTAGCCAATGCTTATTTTGCGGTTTATTCTGATCTAGCGACGCTTACCTTTGAAAGTAAAGTTTATTTGGGGAATATCCCGGTTATTCCGCAGGAAACTCCTGCAGTAAGCAAGCCGGAAGCAGTGGTTGAGGCTTTAAAGACGAGCAACTTGGTAGTTTTAAAGAATCATGGTGTTGTTTGCGTAGCCAATAATTTTAAAGCCGCCCTGAGTTTAATTGAAACTTTAGAAGACGCGGTAAAGATGGCTGCAGTTGCCCGGTTATTTAAAAAAGATATTCTTGATAATTTAGATAAAACTTTAAAAGAGGATTTAGCCAGTACTGATGTCTATACTATGTTTTCCAGAGAGCATATTCAGGCAATCGTGGACCTGGTTAATCAGGATGAATTTATTGCTCAAAAAGGCAAAGAGTTGAATCTGACGGTAAAATTAGCGATTAAGCTTGATGATACTAGCGATGTTTATAAATTTAATTTTGAAAAAGGCAAAATTGTGAAGCTCGATACTGACAGCGATGCCCCTTTTGTGATTTCTGCCCCGGCTAGCGTTTGGGAGCAGGTATTTTTAGGTAAGCTGGATTCGTTTGTGGCAGTGACGCAGGGGAAGATGAAATTAAGCGGCCAGCTGGGCCAACTTTCTAAATGGTATATTCCTTTTAGCAGGTTATTTGAATTATTTAAACAGGTGAGAATTAAAAATTAATCGGAGGTGCGTATGGATTGGGGAATGAAGAACCGTTTGAGCAGATTGATTAAACCCGACGGACACTGTTTTTTTATGCCTGTCGATCATGGTTATTTTCAGGGGCCGACCAGCGGATTAGAGAAGCCCAATGAAACCATCAAAGATATTATAAAATATTGTGACGGTTTGTTTGTAACCCGCGGAGTATTGCGTTCGGCGATCAACGCCAATTTAGAGGCGCCGATAATTTTACGGGTTTCCGGAGGAACGAGCATGGTTGGCGAAGATTTAGCAAATGAAGGGCTGACTACTTCTATTGAAGAGATTATCCGCTTGAATGCTTCGGCAGTGGGACTTTCAGTTTTTATAGGTAGTAAATATGAAAACCAAACTTTGATGAATCTAAGTAAGCTGGTGAATGAGTGCGAGGGTTACGGCATCCCGGTAATGGCAGTAACTGCCGTAGGCAGGGAACTTGATAAGCGCGATGCGCGTTATTTGGGGTTAGCCTGCCGCATTGCCGCAGAATTAGGCGCTCGTATTGTTAAAACCTATTGGTGCGAAAAAGATTTTGATAAAGTAGTTAGATCCTGCCCTGTTCCGGTAGTGATCGCCGGCGGGCCCAAATGCTCAACCGAAAAAGAGGTTTTTGAATTTGTTTATGACGGGATGCAAAATGGTGCGATCGGAATAAACTTAGGCAGGAATGTCTGGCAGTCTTTGTATCCTGAGGCGATGGCTGTTGCTTTGCAAGCGATCATACATAAGAAGGCGGATGTTTCAGAGGCGCAGAAAATATTTAACGCTACAAAATCTAAAAAATAATGCAAGTAGCAGTTTACTACAACAACCGTGATATCAGAATTCAGGAGCAGCCGATACCTGAAATTGCCGATGATGAGATTTTGCTTCAGGTAAAAGCCAGCGGTATTTGCGGGAGCGATGTTTTGGAGTGGTACCGCGTAAAAAAAGCGCCACTGGTTTTGGGGCATGAGGTAACCGGAGTAATTGCAAAGTGCGGCAGCAAGGTTAAGAAATTTAAGGCCGGAGACCGGGTTTTTGTTGCCCATCACGTTCCTTGTAATGGTTGCCGCTATTGCTTGGCCGGTAATCATACGGTTTGTCAGACACTGCAGAGCACAAATTTTTATCCGGGCGGGTTCTCGGAATATATCCGCGTACCGGCAATCAATATCGAGCGCGGCATGTTTATGCTGCCGGAAAATATTTCATTTGAAGAAGGTACTTTTATCGAGCCCTTAGGTTGTGTTTTACGCGGGCAAAGGATCTCTGATATTAAAGAGGGCCAGACTGTATTGATTTTAGGAGCAGGAATATCCGGTTTATTGCATCTTCTCTTGGCGCGTGTGAATAAGGCAGCCCGGATTGTTTTAACCGATATTAATGAATATCGGTTAAAAATAGCCAAAGAATTAGGTGCTGATTTAGTAATCAATGCCAAGGATGATTTAGTTTCTGTTTTACGCAAGGAGAATGTTGGCAGGCTTGCAGATCAGGTGATTATTTGCACCGGAGCACTCTCGGCTTTTCATCAGGGCCTTGCTTTAGTTGAGCGCGCAGGGACGATCATGTGTTTTGCCGCAACTGATCCGGGAGTAACTTTGCCGGTTCCGGTAAACGAATTCTGGCGCCAGAGCATAAAAATAATGCATTCTTACGGAGCAAGCCCGCTTGATGAGACCCAGGCGCTTGAGCTTCTTGAAACCGGTAAAATTTCGGTAAAAAAATTAATTACCCATCGGCTTAATCTCAAAGATGCAGGTTTAGGTTTTAAATTGGTAGCCGAAGCAAAAGATTGTATCAAGGTAATTTTGGAGACCAAATAGAATGAATTTAAAATGCCCGCTTTATATTAACGGTCAATTTATCGAAACTTCTGAAAAGCAGAATATCCTTAATCCTTCGACAGGCAAAGTAATTGCCGAGGCTTCGCTTGCCTCAACCAAAGAAGTAGAGCTGGCTTTATCTGCTGCACGAGAAGCTTTTGATCATGGCCCCTGGCCGCAATTTTCTTTGCTCCAGCGCCGGGAGTTTATCGCAAAAATCGCTCAAGGTATTTTAGATAACGCATCTGAACTTGCGCAATTAGAGATGCAAAATACCGGTAAGCCGATCAAAGAAACTACTTTTATGGATATTCCATCCAGCGCCAAGACTTTTGAGTTTATGGCTGATAATTTTATTGATTATCTCGGTGATGAAAAGTTAAGTATTTTAGATGATGCTAAAGCAATATTAATCCCTGAGCCTATGGGAGTGGTAGTTTTGATCGTGCCTTGGAATTATCCGCTTTTAATTACCTGCTGGAAATTAGCTTCGGCTTTAGCTGCAGGCAATGTAATTATTCTCAAGCCCTCCAGTTTTACTCCGCTTACTGCTTTGGAGTTGGCAAAAATTATCCATAATGCCGGCCTTCCCGCCGGAGTGGTTAATGTGATTAACGGCACCGGCGCAAAAATCGGTGAGGAGCTTTGTGCGGATAAACGCGTAGACATGATCTCATTTACCGGCAGCAATGAAACCGGCAGGCAGATTCTGCAGTATTCCTCTAAACATGTAAAAAAGTCGATTATGGAGCTTGGGGGTAAATCAGCCAGCTTAATATTTAATGATGTTGATATTGAGGTTGCAGTAAACAGTTCGCTTACTTCTATTTTTCTAAATCAGGGCCAGATGTGCACGGCGATGTCGAGGATTTTTGTGCAAGAGGGGATTTATGATAAATTTCTGGCAAGTTTTATCGAAAAGGCCAAACGCATAAAGTTGGGATTGGCGGATAATTTTCAAACTCAGATGGGCCCGTTAATCAGCGATGCGCAGCGCAAAAAAATTATCGCTTATATTGATAAGGCAAAAGCTGAGGGAGGCAAGGTTATCTGCGGCGGGAAAATTCCGGAAAATGCGGAGTTAAAAAACGGTTATTTTTTTGAGCCTACGGTTTTAATCGATGTAGGGGCGCACTCGCATATATTTAAAGAAGAAGTTTTCGGCCCGGTAGTTTTGATTCATAAGTTTTCCGGATCGGATGAGGCGGTAACTTTAGCCAATAGCGTTGATTTTGCTCTGGCTGCCTGTATTTGGACCAAGGATTTATTTTTGGCACAGGATGTGGCCGGAAAAATTAATGCCGGAACTGTCTGGATCAATACTTATGGTATGTTTTATAATCAACTTCCTTATGGTGGTTTTAAGCAGAGTGGATTCGGTAAAGAGCTTGGCCGTGAAGGATTCCTGGAGTACACCCGTTTAAAAAATATAATTATCGATAAATCTCCTGATGGTAAACCTCTGGTTAATTATTGGTATGGGTTTTAAATGAATGTCTATAATGTTTTAGAACAATGCGCAAGAAAATACGGAGAAAATCCGGCGATTGTTTTCCGCAAGGAACGCCAGCAGGAGCTTTCTTTTAACCAGTTAAGAGATAAAGTCTTATCTTTTAGCCAGAGCCTGTTAAAGCTGGGGGTAAACCCTGGCGATAAAATTGCAATTTATTTGCCTAATTGGCCGGAGTATATTATTAGCTATCTGGCTATCTGGTCAATTGGTGCCTGTTGTGTGCCTTTAGATTTTATGCTCACCGAAGATGAAATAGTTTCCTGCCTGGAGCATTCCGAAACCAAAATTCTGATCACTAAACACAAAGCCAATATTTCATTTACCAGCCTTCAGGCAAAACTTCCTTTATTAAAGAACATTATCTCCTGCCAATCGGGAAATAATGAAGGTTTAAGTTTTGAAGAACTTTTGAAAGAAGGCAATGATCGTTGCCCCGATGCCAAAATCAATGAAAAAGATTACGCGATTATTTTTTATACTTCAGGCACTACCGGTAAACCCAAAGGCGTTTTGATCAATTACGCCCAGTTGGATGCTCCGCCGAAATCCATGTTTTTTTTTGTAAATTCAGATTTAAGCTCAAAAGATACCGCGCTCTGCGCCCTGCCGTTTTCGCATTTAGGAGGCTTGATTTATATCCAGAATATGATCTCTTTTGGTTTAAAGATTATTTTAATGGAACGTTTTATGCCGCTTGATTTTTTAAAGAACGTGCAGAATTATAAAGTTAATTTTTTCTGGATCGTTCCTTCGATGTACTATGCCCTCCTGCAGTTAAAAGAGTTTGAGACATTTGACCTGTCCAGCCTGCGCTGGATCGTGACCTTTGGAGCCTCGAACTCTCCGGATGCTTTACGTCGATTTCACCAGTTCTGCCCTAAAGCCAGCTTGTTAAACGGTTGGGGTTTAACTGAGACCAATGCTCCGACGGTGGTTTTGCCGATGGGGTCGGAAAACGTGGAAAGCGTGGGACGAGCTGCTCCCTGGATCCAGGTAAAGATATTTTCGGATAATGATCAGGAGTTAAGTTGCGGGGCGGTAGGCGAAGTGGTGGTTAAGAGCTGGGTAGTTTGCGACGGTTATTTTAAAGATGAAAAATTAACCCGGGAAACTATCCGCAACGGCTGGTTTCATACCGGGGATCTCGGTAGATTCGATGAGCAGGGTTTTCTTTATATTGTCGGCAGGAAAAAAGAGATGATTAAAGTCGGCGGGGAGATTGTTTTTGAACCGGAGGTGGAAGCCAGCCTGCAGAAGCATCCGGATATTGCAGAGAGCGCAGTTATCGGGGTAGCTGATAAATTAAGAGGCGAGGTGCCCAAGGCATTTTTGGTCGCTAAAGAAGGCAAAAGTATTTCCGAAGAGGATCTGCGTTTTTTCCTGCGCCAGCATCTGGCGCATTTTAAGATTCCGTATTATTTTGAATTTCGCACTTCACTTCCTAAGAACCGCGCAGGTAAAATCGATAAAGGACAGCTTAGAGGCAGTTAGTCTTATTATGCAGGATATCAAGGAATTAGCTTTAGCAGAGCTGCAAGATCAATTACTTTCCTACGGATTTCCCAAATATCACGCCAAGCAGATATTTAGTTGGATTTATCAAAAGGGGATTATTGAATTCAGCAGTATGAGCAATCTGCCGCTGGCCTTAAGGAATAAGATAGGAGAAGAATTTTATATTCTGGGCCTTAAACTTGCGGATCTGCAGAAGTCTAGCGACGGAACTACTAAATTTCTTTTTGAATTAGAGGATAAAAACCTGGTGGAAGCCGTGAATATCCCGGCCGCCCGCCGGTCTACTGGCTGCATCTCTTCCCAGGTAGGTTGTAAATTTTCCTGCCGGTTCTGCGCCAGTGGTTTAGGCGGATTTAAGCGTAATTTAAGAGCTGGGGAGATTTTGGATGAAGTGCTTTATCTAAAAAATAACACACAAGGCACGGACCTGACGCATATTGTATTTATGGGAACTGGAGAGCCGCTGGATAATTATGAAAACGTGCTTAAATCAATCCGGATAATTAATTCCTGCGATGCTTTTAATATCGGAGCCCGCAGGATCACTATTTCGACCAGCGGAATTATTCCGGGGATAGAGAGGCTGGCGCTTGAAGATTTGCAGATTGAGCTCTCCATATCTTTGCATGCTCCTGACGATAAAAGGCGCTCGCAGGTTATGCCGGTGAATCAAAAATACCCGCTTAAAGACTTAATCAGATGCTGTCATGAATATATTGCTAAAACTAACCGGCAGATTACTTTTGAGTATATTTTGATTAAGAATTTTAATTCCGGGACAGATGCGGCGCAGGAACTAGTCAACCTTTTGAAAGATTTAAGGTTAGCCAAGGTAAACTTGATTCCGGCAAACCCGGTTCCTGAATTGAAAATCATGCCTGCGTCAAAACCGGAAATTGAGGCATTTAAAGAATATTTGTTTAAATCCGGAATTAATGTTACATTAAGGCAGGAACGCGGCGAGGATATCGACGCGGCCTGTGGACAGTTGAGGTTAAGGCATGGACAGAAATAAATTACAACTCGGTTTAATTATTGTCAGTTTTATTTTATCCGGCTGCCTGAGCCAGGAGATCAGAAACCGTAACAGTCAAGGCCAAAACATTATTTGTTTCGGAGACAGCGTTACTTTTGGCTATGGAGTTGCTCCGGGGGACGATTATCCGGCATATTTGCAGAAATTAACGCCAAGGCCGGTGATCAATGCCGGGGTTGACGGAGATACTACATTTTTAGCTTTAGAGCGCTTGCAAAATGATGTCCTGGACAAGGACCCGCGCCTGGTGATTGTGGAATTTTGCGGGAATGACTTTATTAAAAAGATCCCCAAGGAGGATACATTAAAGAATTTAAGCATAATTATTGACCGTATCCAGGATAAAGGAGCAATGGTTGCTTTAGTGGATATCAGCTCCGGGATGTTTTTTCAGGAATACCGCAATGCCTTTAGAAAGTTGGCACATGAGAAAGGCGCGATATTTATTCCGGTAGTTTTAAGTAAGATTATTACGAATCCTGCGATGAAAAGCGATTTTCTCCATCCTAACGCCCGCGGGTATAAGCTTGTTGCCAAACGCATATACCAAGGGATTTTGCAGTACATCAAATAATATTAAAATATTTACTTGACAATAAAAATGTAACCGTGTATTATTGAAATATAATTTCAATAAACTAATTGGTTGAATTCCGCGGATATGAAAAGAGAGATTGAAATATTAGATAATTTTATTCGAGAAAGAGGTTTAAGGCATACCCCGCAAAGAGAGGTAATCCTGAGGGTATTTCTGTCGATAGAAAAACACCTTTCCGTTGATGAATTATATACGATTGTTAAAAGAAGGAATCCTAAAATAGGGTATGTTACCGTATACAGGACAATGAAGATGTTGGAAGATGCCGGCCTTTGTAATGAGATCGACTTTGGAGACGGCGTATCCAGATTTGAACATCAATATGGGCATGGGCATCACGATCACCTTGTTTGCCTGAAATGCGGCAGTTATATTGAAGTAATAAATCCGGAAATTGAGAAACTCCAAGATGAATTAGCAAGAAGGAATAGGTTTGTTCCCTTAAAACACAAGTTACAGATATTTGGGACATGCAATAAGTGTTTAGGGTAGGTGTTTTTTTAATTAACAATTGAAAATAGTTTTCAACAATCTTACGGGGCAATGCGCTGAGGCGGTTAAATTTATGTTACAGAGGATCTTTCGCCTATTTATTATAGGCCTTTGTTTTAGCATTATCAAAATTAACGCCAATGCAGATGAAGTTCCTGCAATTCATGATGAATGGGAGCCGGTTTCTGCAGGCCCGCTTACTACCTGGACAGCCCCGCTTTGCGGCAAGGGAAAGTTTGTTATTCAGCCGTTTTTATTTTATAACCGCACAAGAGGTACCTTTGATTCAGATGGCCATTACGATTCCTTGCCGAGTGGTGACAAAAAATACCAGTTTCAACAGCAGCTTTTTGCCCAGTATGGCCTTACTGATAGGCTTGAATTTGATGTTCAAGCAGTTTATCAGCAAAATTATATTAAGCAGGATGGCGCCAGCGCGCATGCCGCAGGCTTTGGCGATAGCTATTTTTTCTTAAGGTATTGTGCTTTAGACGAAACAAAATGGATGCCCCAGATAACCGGATTATTTCAACTCAAAATACCTACCGGTAAGTACCAGCATGGCCATCCGGATAAATTAGGCACGGATTTGATGGGTGCCGGTTCAGGAGGGGGATCCTGGGACCAGGGATTAGGGGTAAATCTTAGTAAAAAATTAAAACCGTTTATTTTTCATGCTGATGCCGTTTATAATTTTACCCAAAAGGCGCGTGTTGACGGAGTGAATACACGCTATGCCAACTACCTTAATTATGACTTTGGTGTGGAATATTTCCTGCCCAAAGGATTTAATCTTATGATTGAAGCCAATGGTTTTTTACAGGCAGATAAGAGAGAGAATGGATCGCGCTCCCCTGATTCAAATATAAATTATCTGACTCTTGCCCCGGGGATCGGCTGGTCAAATGATTTGATCCAGGCTTTGGTAGTTTATCAACGCGTGGTGACGGGAACTAATACCGATGCAAACGATTCTGTAATTTTTACCTTTGTTCATACATTTTAAAGAGGCGCGGCAATGAATATCGTCAATAAACTGCTTAAAGGGTTCAAATCAACAGGCCATTGTTTGGCTCCGCAAGAGAAATCCTCCGGAGGCAATCTAGATAAAATTGCCATTGTCGGCAGCCCCAATGTCGGCAAGTCTATGCTTTTTAACTGCCTGACCGGAACTTATGTGGCTGTATCCAATTATCCGGGGACGACAGTTGAGGTTTCCCGGGGGAGGGCCAAGATAGGCGAACGGGAGTTTGAGGTGGTTGACACACCCGGCATGTACTCATTTTTACCGATCAGCGAAGAGGAGAGGGTTGCCAGGACATTATTGCTGGAGGAGAAGCCGAACATAGTCATACATATTGTTGACGCCAAAAATTTAGAGAGAATGCTGCCGCTTACTTTGCAGTTAATTGAAGCGAGGCTGCCGGTTGTGCTGGTCCTGAATATCATCGATGAAGCAGAAAAAATAGGGATGAAAATAAACCTGGGGCATTTGGAAAGAGATTTGAAGATCCCCGTCGTGGCCACAGTTTCAACCACCGGTAGGGGGATTGATGTTCTCAAAGGAAGGATTGAAGAGTATGCCCGAAGAATTTGAAGGTGGAGGCGATATCTTGGAAATATCGCTTGAGAAAATAGAAAGCCTGCTAGAGGCCGATTATGGTATCTCCGGGCGTTCGATCGGGCTCTTATTGTTGCAGGAAGATGAAGAAATCACCGCTCTTGTAAAATCACGGGAACCAGAAAATTATAAACTTATTGCTGAGATTGTCGATCATACCAAAGAGCATTATCATGAACCACTTTCTTATATTATTTCTCTCCGCCGGCAAGAGGAAACAAATAATATTCTAGATAGGGCATTGGAATATCAACCGGCTATAGGTTTGTCACTTAGAGAAAAGTTGAGCAGGATAATGATAAGTTCGCTCACAGGCATACCAATTTTATTGGTAATACTTTATTATGGCATATACAAATTTGTAGGAAAATTCGGCGCCGGTGTATTGGTTGATTTCATTGAGAAAAATATCTTCGAGAAGAATATCAATCCCTGGGTCAACCAAGTTTTTACTTCAATTATCCCTTGGCATTTGCTTCGGGAGTTATTTGTAGGCGAATATGGAATGATCACCCTAGGTGTGCGCTACGCAGTGGCCCTGATTTTTCCTATCGTTACAACATTCTTTATTGCCTTTGCGATTATTGAGGATACGGGATATTTGCCGCGCTTAGCCTTACTCATAGATAGGGTGTTCAAAAAAATAGGCCTAACCGGAAGGGCGGTTATTCCTATGGTACTTGGATTAGGATGTTCTACGATGGCAACCATGGTTACCCGCACGCTTCCTACAAAAAGGGAAAGGATTATTGCTACTATTCTACTTGCTTTAGCCATTCCTTGTTCAGCTCAGTTAGGGGTGATTCTCTCTTTGCTCGCAGGGACATCCATAGGGCTGTGGATTTGGGCAGGGGTAGTAGGTTTAGTTTTTCTTTTCATAGGGTTTTTGTCCTCCAAGGTGCTGCCCGGCGATTCTCCATCATTTTATATGGAAATTCCCCCCTTGCGCCTGCCAAAATTATTCAATGTGTTTATTAAAACTTACAGCAGGGTTAAATGGTACTTTGCCGAAATATTCCCCATGTTTATATTGGCAAGCATTATGATTTGGATAGGCCAACTCACAGGGTTATTCACCATTTTTATTAGGGTATTGGAGTATCCCGTGCGTTGGATAGGTTTACCGGATAAGGCAGCGGTTGCTTTTCTATTCGGTTTTTTTAGAAGGGACTACGGAGCCGGCGGGCTCTATGATATTAAGGAAGCGGGGTTGTTTTCTACAAATCAGCTGGTTGTGGCTTGCGTTACCTTAACTTTATTTCTTCCGTGTATTGCGCAGTTTCTTATGAACGTGAAAGAGAGAGGATGGAAAACCGGAGTTGCAATATCAGTATTTATACTCTTTTTTTCTTTCTTTGTAGGTTTTCTCCTTAATTCAATATTCAGTATTTTAGGAGTTAGTTTATGAAGTGTAGCCTTTGCGGGTTTGTGTTTAAAGAAGATCAGGCGCAGGCGGCTTGCGGAAATTGTCCGCTAATGAAAGGGTGCAAGCTGCTTAAGTGCCCAAACTGCGGATTTGAAACCCCGCCTGAACCAAAGTGGGAGAAACATCTTAAAAAAGAAGGAGAGTTTGTAATGACTGATTTAAACGTTAACCAAAGCGGTAAGATTTGCCGGATTAATACAAGCGACCGTAAGAAATTGAATAAAATTATGGCCATGGGTATTTTACCCGGAATGACTGTTACCTTGATCCAGAAATTTCCTTCCTATGTTGTCCAGATTGGCCAATCCCAATTTGCAATCGATAAAAAATTAGCCGAATGTATCCTGTTGGGTAGAAGCTTGTAGGCAAGTTTAATGCCGAAGAAGGGAGTTGAACCCTTATGAGGTTGCCCTCAACGGTTTTTGAGACCGCCGCGTATGCCATTCCGCCACTTCGGCAAAGATTTTTAGGTTGACGCTAAGCATTTTATATTCTAAAATAGCCCAGTAGTTAATTTACCATATTATCTACTGGGGTCAAGTAGTTAAATTTTGGGGCCGTAGCTCACCTGGGAGAGCGCTTCCATGGCATGGAAGAGGCAGAGAGTTCGATCCTCTCCGGCTCCACTTTGATTATCGTTTCGCCAATAGACTGTAGTTCAAACTGCAACGCTGTGCTGTAATATATTATCCTACAAATCCCCATATAGTTTTTTCTTAGAGTCGGCTTTCCTTTAGTGCGTATATCAGGTATTGAATTCAAGCATTTTGATCTAGGTATTTTAGTAATTTTCGACCAATAATTCCTTAGTTTTTGGAAGTTTTGATCCCAGCGGTAACCAATGCTAAAGCGCAACTTATTTTCATCAATTTTGTAGCATCTTCTTAAAGCATTAATGAAAAATGATATGATTTTTGGATCAGAGTTCCCTAAATAAAGATATCTTGAACTTGGATATTTTGCGCCTTCACATAAATATAATACTCCGCAAATAAGCTTGTTTACTTCAGGGCCTTTTGTAGCCAATTGGCCGTAATGTTTTACTTTCTCCCTGATGTCTGATTTCCATTTTTCTATTTTCTCTTGGTTTACTTTTACAGCTGACTGTCTTCCCATAGCTGCGGAGGTGATTATTTTTTGCTTGATGCGCTCTTTTTGTCTGTGAGTGAGTTTTATATCCTTAACCCACCCGGAAATCGTATTCTTAGGGATTTTTATTTTTAAACTAATTTCTCCTAACGACCATCCCGCGCTCCGTAGATTCTTTACCATTTGTTTTATGGATATCGGGTATGTTTTTACCATTTTATTCTCTTTTCAACGGGGAAATACCCGCGCAACACCTCATAAGCGCGGGGTGCTCTAAGTCAATAGACGCAAAGAAACCAAGTTTCTAACGTAAAAAATTAATTTTAAAAAGGACTTTTCTGGTATATAATAACTGAAGGTCAAATTAATAGATGTAACCTTACAAATATACTATTACAATTGTAAGTATAGGTCAAGGAGAAAAATGCTTGCGGAACATATCAAAAGTATAAGGAAGAAGAAAGGCTTAACTCAGGAAAAGCTTGCGCGGCTTGCGGATATCTCCAACAACACCCTCGTCAAGATCGAGATGGGAATGGCCAAAGAGCCCACGATCACCACGATTACTAAAATCGCCGATGCTTTAGAGGTTTCTATTGACATGTTAGTAGGTAGAATCAAAAAGAAAGGGTAGCTTTTACTGTTATGATTCTAGGCGTACATGTTTCCGGGGCAGGCAAGATATATCAGGCGTTGGATATCGCCCATAGCTTGGGCTGCGATACGATGCAGATCTTCAGCCGCTCTCCGCAAACTTGGCGCCGCGGCAGCCAGATTGCTCCCGAAGATATTAAGGAGTTTATCAGGCGGCGCAAAAAATATAAGATCAACCCGGTTTTTATTCATATATCTTATCTGATTAATCTGGCTTCTCCTGACCGCCGCCTTTACCATGGCTCGATTCAGGCTTATATCGAGGATATTCTGGAGGCTGAAAAGTTAGGCGCGGATTATATTGTTACGCATATGGGCAGCCATAAGGAAACCTCTGAGGATGCCGGGATTAAGCGGTTGATTGAAGCGCTGAATATAATAATAGAGAAGACTAAGGATTCTAAGGTTGGGATATTACTGGAAAATACTTCCGGAAGCGGATCCTGGTTAGGTTATAGATTTTATCATCAGCATAAAATTATTAAGGGCATCAAAGAAAAGTCCCGCGTAGGCTTATGCCTGGATACGGCGCATGCTTATTTAGCCGGCTACGATTTGGCAACTAAAGATGGTCTTGATAATATGGTCGATGAGATCGATGAGATGGTCGGGACGAAATTAATTAAACTCATCCATCTTAATGATGCAGCCGGGCCATTAGGCTGCCACCACGATCGGCATGATCATATCGGAGGCGGCCATATCGGTGTGGCCGGGATGAAAAGAATTATTAATCATCCTAAATTTAAAAAAATCCCGATGATTTTAGAGACACCTAAAAGTACTGCGGATAGTGATAAGGAGAACCTGGTTTTGGTAAGAAAAATGGGGAGGTAGCACCCCGCGTTGAGTTAGCTTCACCCGACGCTAATCGGAATTGCGTCGGTGTCCCCTTACGGGGAGCTATGTAGCGCAGGTGTGTCCTCGTGGGCAAATGCATTACGATTTTAAGAAGATCGAAGAAAAATGGCAGAAAAAGTGGGCCAAAGCCCATGTTTTCCGTGCGCAAGCTGACTCTACGCGCAAAAAATATTATTTGCTAGAGATGTTTCCCTATCCCAGCGGTAAAATCCACATGGGCCATGTGCGTAATTACACCATCGGCGATGTCGCCAGCCGTTTTAAAACCTTAGAAGGTTACAATGTCATGCACCCGATGGGGTTTGACGCCTTTGGCCAGCCGGCAGAGAATGCGGCGATTAAAAACAAAACTAAACCTGTTGACTGGACGCATAAATGTATCAAGGACATGGAAACAGAACTGAAAAAGATGGGCTTTTCCTATGACTGGGAAAGAGAGGTTTCCACCTGCGACAGCGATTATTACAAATGGAACCAGTGGATTTTCTTAAAGATGTTTGAGCGCGGCCTGGCTTACCGCAAAGCCTCGGGAGTTAACTGGTGTCCCAGCTGCCAGACGACTTTAGCTAATGAAGAGGTAATCGAAGGCGGATGCTGGCGCTGTCATACCAAAGTTGAGCAAAAAGATTTAGTGCAGTGGTATTTAAAGATTACTGAATACAAAGAGAGATTGCTGGAGGATTTAAACCAGCTTAAAAATTGGCCGCAGCGGGTTTTGGCCATGCAGAATAACTGGATTGGCAAGAGTAGCGGTGTAGATATTTATTTTCGTCTTGAGAATAGTGATAGAACAATACCGGTATTTACTACGCGCGTAGACACAATTTTCGGAGCCACCTATATTGTTTTGGCTCCTGAACATCCTTTAGTTTTAGATTTGGTTAAGGATAAGCCGCAGGAGAAAGAAGTTTTACAGTTTATGAAAAAAGTTGCCAGAGAAAGCAAACTGGTGCGCACTGCTTCTGATGTAAAGAAAGAAGGAGTGTTTACCGGGAGCTTTGCGATTAATCCGGTGAATAACGAAAAGGTCCCGATCTGGATTGCCGATTATGTTTTAATGGAGTACGGAACAGGGGCAATTATGGCTGTGCCTACGCATGATCAGCGGGATTTTCTTTTTGCCAAAGAACATAAATTACCGCTGCGTGTTGTTATCGAGCCAAAAGATAAATCTATAAGCTCTGCAGCTGAATTATCCGAGGCATACGAAGGAGACGGCCGACAGGTAAATTCCGGAGAGTTTAACGGATTGGATAATCAAGAGGCAAAAACCAGGATCGCTCAATGGATGGAGGCCAAGGGAATCGGTAAGATTCAGACGCATTTCCGTTTGCGTGATTGGTTAATCTCCCGTCAGCGTTATTGGGGCACTCCGATACCGATGATTTATTGTCCGGCTTGCGGTATTGTTCCTGTGCCATATAAAGATTTGCCCGTCGAGCTTCCAGCGAGTGCGCCTTTTACTGGAGAAGGCGGAAGCCCATTAGGTAAGGTCAAAAAATTCGTGGAAGTAAAATGCCCTAAATGTAAAGGCCAGGCTCGACGCGAAACTGATACCATGGCTACTTTTTTTGACTCTTCATGGTATTTTTTGAGATTTTGCTCGCCTAAATTTAATGATGCACCCTTTGATGTTAAGGAAGCCAAGTATTGGATGATGGTTGATCAATATATTGGGGGAATTGAGCATGCGATCTTACATTTATTGTACTCGCGATTTTTCACTAAATTCTTCCAGGACCTAAAGATGATCGATTTTACTGAGCCGTTTGATAAGTTGCTTACTCAGGGTATGGTTTTAAAAGACGGCGAGGTAATGTCAAAATCTAAAGGCAATATTGTTGACCCGGACTCGATGATCAAAAATTACGGTGCTGACGCCCTGCGGCTGTTTATTTTATTTGCTGCTCCGCCTGAGACAGAGTTGGAGTGGGAGGAGCGTGGGTTGGAGGGAGCTTATAAATTTTTAAACCGAGTATGGCGTATTCAGGAAAATCTTAAAAGTAATGCCGACCTGCAGGTGTTAAGAGCGCTGCATAGAACAATCAAAAAAGTCAGTACGGATTTTAGCGAATTTAAATTTAATACCGCGATTGCCAGCTTTATGGAGCTCACCAATGTTATTTATCAGCTGGGAGCGGACAAGAAGGTATTTTCTGACTTTGTGATCATGCTTAGTCCGATTGCCCCGCATTTTTGCGAGGAGCTTTGGGAAATTTTAGGGTATAATGAGAGTATCTTTAAAGCCCCCTGGCCGAAGTTTAACCCTGAGCTATTGATAGAAGAGAATGTAGAGTTAGTGATTCAGGTTAATGGCAAACTGCGCAGTAAAATCGAAGTGCCCCGCAATATAGCCGAGGATAAGCTTAAAGAGTTAGTGCTCAAAGATGAGAAATTAATCTCTTGGTTTGAAGGTAAGTCTCCGAAAAAAATCATCATCGTCCCCCAAAAACTCATCAATATCGTTATATAATAGCGGGGACGTCCTGAAAAGGGACACCCTTGTAATAAAATAATTGTTAGATTTGCCTTCCTTTTGCGTCTATTGAAGCAGAAGGAGGGTTTTTTATGCCTAGAGATGCCAGAAGATTAGTTGATGGAGGATGTTACCATGTTGTTACCAGAGGTATCGATAGGAGGATGTTGTTTGGAGACGAAGAAGATAATCAATGTTTTTTAGATATTGTATCCGACAATTTAGCAAGATTTGAAATTTCTATTTTTCATTATTGCCTTATGATTAATCACATCCATTTATTGATTAAAGCCACGAAAGCAGCGGATCTACCAAAGTTTATGCAGGCAATTTTACAAGGGTACGCCAGTTGTTTTAGGAAAAAATATCTTTCGGTAGGTTTTATTTTTCAGAATCGTTATAAAAGCAAGTTAATTGATAATGACGCTTATCTTTTGGAATGCGGCCGGTATATCGAAAGGAATCCCTTGAGATCCAAGATAATATCGGAGTTTTTTAAATATCGCTGGAGTAGCTATTTATTATATGCAAAGGGTGAGAGAAACGACGTAGTTAAATTATTGAATCCTCTATATTTAAATCTTGCTGATACTGACGAAAAACGAAGGGAATTATATGTTAATTATGTTTCGCAGGGAAGGCCGTATGAAGATGTTTTGGATAAGGAATTTCATATTTAATAGGGTGTCCCTTTTTGGCACGTCCCCTTTCAGGACGTCCCCTCTAAGACATCCTTAATATCGAAGAGTAATCTTTGGTAATCGAGGGGTTTTTCGGCATAGACGGTGATTCCGCTTTTGGCCGCGATATGCTTATCAATTGCTTCATGTTTCAGGGAGGTAGCGATAATCGGAATATTAATAAATTCCGGCAGGTTTTTTATATCTTGAGCGACTTTGAATCCGCTTTCATCCGGCAGCATTAAATCCAGGAGCACGCAATCCGGTTTTTCAATTTTTAACTTTTCTATCCCCTCTTTGGCGCTATAGGCAACCACTACCTCATAGCCTGCCTTAACTAATTCTTCCCTACTATTTTTGGCGATATTGTAATCATCGTCAATAATTAGGATCTTCGGCATGACTAAAGTATACACAAAAGGCCTGTAAATTGCAAAGAAAATAGTTAGATTATTGGGGTTTTTACGTCTATTGAGGTAAAGAGGATTATTTATGCTTAATCTTACCCCCGAAGAAAGGAAAGTAATTTTATTTGTTTTAGGCCTGGCGTTTTGCGGTTTGATCTTGAGTAATTTAATTAAAGTCAACAGGCATATTGAGAAAATAATTATTCCGCAAATTCAATTAGCCAAGATCAATATTAACCGGGTAACTCTTGATGAGTTATCCGGGATCAGGTGTGTTCCCCCTAAGCTGGCCCAGCGTATCATTGAATTTCGCAATCTGCATCATGAGTTTTCCAGTTTGGATGAGCTAAAAAATATCAAAGGGATTGGAAATCAGCGTTATGAGAAATTAAAAGAAGTTTTTTTTGTGGAATGATGCGCCCGTCGTTAGTATTAACTGTATTTTATTGCTGGGGGATTGTTTTAGCCAATCTTATACGGTTTAGTTTTTGGCCAATCATGGGATTAGCAGCTGCAATTTTTATCGGTGCGATCTTGCTGCGAAGAAAGAATTTTGTGTTTTGGATCCCGGTGTTAGTTTTAGTGCTATTTGCAGGGGCCTTGAACCTGAAGAATTCACGCATCCTGCCCAAGGACCATATTCATAATTTTGTTTTATATAAAGATAGCTCTCTTTATCGCTTAAGCGGATTTATCGATAGCCAGCCGGAATTAAAGAATCAGTATCTTCAGTTTGTTTTCCGTGTGCAGGAGGCCCAAAATAATAGATTAAAATGGCCAGCTTGCGGTAAATTATTAGTTAAATTAAGCTTTATCCGGAAATTAAGTTATGGGGATCAGCTGACTTTGATGGGTAATTTAACCCGACCGTATAATTTTGCTTCTGGTCGTGGTTATAAAGATTTTCTGGCGCGGAGGGGAGTTTATTTGATAATGCGCTTAGATGATCCCCGGCAAATTATTCAGCATCCCGGTAATCGCGGTTCGAAATTGATAAACCATTCATTATGGCTGCGTACTAAAATGGAGGAGGTGATTAGGCGTAATCTCACGGATTTACCTGCGGGAATTCTTTGTGCTATGGTTTTAGGCCAAAAGCGCGGCATCTCCTGGTTGGTGAATAATTCTTTTGTTAGAAGCGGCACAGTGCATATTCTGGTGGTTAGTGGTTTTAATGTAGGTATTGTTGCCTTTATTATTAATTTATTACTCAAGGTTTTACGTTTTCGGCGTATCGCGCGAATTATCCTGACGATAGCTTGTTTGTTGATCTATTGCCTGATCACCGGGGCCAGTGACCCGGTTATGCGCGCTACGCTTATGGGAGTAATTTTTTTATCCGCTTACCTTTTTAAAAGAAGCCCGGATATATATAATTCTTTGGCAATTTCGGCTTTATTTATTTTGACCATTAATCCGGGCCAGCTTTTTGATATAGGTTTTCAATTATCTTTTATCAGCGTATTGGCAATCGTTTATCTTTACCCGAAACTTGAAGCGTTAATTGGCCTGCGGGTTTACAAAAATAAGATCTGGAAATCGATTGGCCAAGGCTGTTTAGTTTCTTTTTCCGCCTGGATCGGCACCTTGGGGATTATTGTCTTTAATTTCGGGATTATTGCTCCGGTCACTGTTCTGGCCAATATTTTGATTGTTCCTTTAGCTACTTTAATTACTTTATGCGGGTTTACTTTGGTTTTATCAGCGCTGATTAGTCCTGTCTTAGCTCATTTAATCAGCATGCCTACCTCTTTGTTAATTAATCTGCTTTTAAATATCAATGCCCTGCTGGTTAAACTGCCGCTTGCTTATATTTGTCTTTGACAAAGCCCCCCGGCTATGCTAAATTGAAAAGGTTGTAAAAATCATCTCCAACTTTTTTATTCCCGAAAATAGGCAATTGCCTTGACGGGGAATCCTAACATTATGAAGCGTATAATCTTAAGTTTGTTAATAATTTCTTTGCTTTCTATCCAGCCGGCATATTCTTTCTGGATTTGGACTCCTAAGAGCGGTAAGTGGGTTAATCCCAAGAACCTGCCCAAGGATAATCCTAAGGAACAGTTTGCCTATGCCAAATCTTATTTCGATATTAATAAATATGAAGAGGCTAAGCGTGAGTTTCGTAAGCTGCTTAAAGCCTATCCTAAATCAGCAGAGGCTGCGGAAAGCCAGTATTACTTGGGTTTAACAGAGGAGGCGCAGGGCAAGGCTTACGAGGCATATCTGGCTTACCAGATGGTGATTGACAAATATCCGTTTTCCGAACGTATTCAGGAGATTATCGGCAAAGAGTATAAAATTGCCGAGAGGTTTATGGCCGGAGAAAAACGCAAGGTCCTGGGTATAGATCTGCCTGTGGATAATCCAGCGATCGAGATATTTGGGAAGGTCGTGGAAAATTCTACTTACGGCCCCTTGGCGCCCCAAGCACAATATAAATTAGGTTTGGTTTTGAAAGGACTTTTACGTTATTACGAAGCCGAAGAGGAGTTTAACAAAGTAGTTTCCCGTTACCCGGATAGCGAGTGGGCATCTGCGGCAAAATTCCAGATCGCCTCCTGCCGGGGAAGTTTGTCTAAAGGGGCTGACTATGATCAGGGAGCAGCACAGGATGCTAAGGAAAGATTTGAGGAGTTTGTAAGAGAGCATCCGGATGCCATACTTTCTTTAGATGCGCAGAAGAATATCGATGCCATCAGAGAGAAAGAAGCAAAAGCCAGTTATGATATTGCCTCCTTTTATGAGAAACAAAAAGCCTTTGATTCGGCAAAAATATATTATAATGATATAATCGACAATCACCCGGAAAGCCCTTGGGCTGGTGAGGCTATCGCCAGATTACAGATGATGGAGCGGAAAAATGAAAAATAGAATTAACTTTTTTCTTAAGGTTGCTACATGTTGCTTATTAGGTGTTGTTTTGACCGGATGTGGCTATACTACCCGTTCCATGATTTACGGGAAATATAAAACAATTTATATCGCTCCGTTCTTAAATAAAGTAGATATAACTCAGGAAGCTTATACGGCTAATAAATACCGCATCTATCGTCCGATGCTGGAAACTGATATTACGAGAAAAGTAGTTAATAAGTATCTTTTTGACGGTAACCTCAAGCCGATTAAGGAAGATCAGGCAGATCTGGTGCTCAAGGGTGAATTAATAGAATATCGTAAAGACCCTTTAACTTATTCCTCCGGCGGCGAAGACGTTGCTGAATATCGTATTAATATTTATGTGAATTTAAGCCTCTGGGATACTCAAGAAAATAAATTGCTCTGGCAGGAGAATAATTTTAACGGAAATTATTCTTATTTTGTCAGTAATGCAATCTCAGGGAGTAGCGTGATTGTGGTAAGTGAAAATACAGCGGTAAATAATGCTATTGAAGACCTTGCCCGTCGTATTGTCGAGCGCACAGTTGAACAATGGTAATATGGTCTATTTACTTATCGGCCAGGATATCCAGTCTAAAGAAACCCAGCTTAAAAAGATAAAGCAGGAATTCCTTTCCCAAGAGCTGCAAGATTTCAATTCCGATACATTATACGCCAAAGAAATAACCTTGAAAGATATTCAGGAGCGCCTTTTAGCGATTCCGCTAAAAGGCGCCAAGCGCCTCATTATTATCAAAGATGCAGATTCGCTTAATGAGGAATCGTGTGATTTTCTGCTTGCTTTTTTCAAGAAACCACAGCCACGGATAGTTTTAGTATTTGATTTTGCGCGGTATGACCATAAAAATAAATTCATTAAAGAGATGTCTCCGGGGGCTTCAGTTTTGCGTTTTAAGGAAACAGTTAATCCGGACGCCTTTGTTTTAAACCGGCAGATCGAATTAAGAAAAACCGATTTTGCGCTACGTATTTTAAACCAACTACTTAAAAACGGAGAGGCTCCTGAACGGATCCTGGGAGGCCTACGTTATTCCTGGGAAAAACAGGGGATAGTTGCCGGTGATGCCAGAAGGAAACTCAAACTTCTGCTTAACTGCGATATAGAGATAAAAACAGGCAGGCTTAAGCCTGCCTTTGCTTTGGAAAAATTAGTGGTTAGTTTATGCGGGATTTAACGAAGTTTAATGGGATTTGCCCCGCCAGAAGCAACGATACGCTCGCGGGACTTATAATGGAATTTAATGGGATTTGCCCCGCCAGAAGCAACGATACGCTCGCGGGACTTATAATGGAATTTAATGGGATTTGTTTAAGTGCCGGTTGAGTCGTGATTTTCTGCGGTTAGCCGTGCCTGTAGGGATGATATTTTTTTTGGCTGCTTTATCTAACTGAGAAAAAACCTTGAGCATAAATATTTTGGCTTCGGTGATATTCTTTGCGGAAAGCAGCTCCTGAAATTTCTTAACTGTTTTCTTAAGTTGAACTTTTATTTTTAGGTTGCGGCTATGTTTTCTTTTGCTTACTCGGTTACTTTTTAATGATGTTTTACGTCTTGGCATCTGTTCTCTCCTGGTTAATATAACAAGGTAATATTATTAGCATAATTCATTACTCATGTCAACAAACAAATATTCTCTAAACCGCCATAATCATGCCATTGCCCGCTCTGCAGGGGTAATCAGCCTGGCCACCCTTATCTCACGTATCCTGGGTTTTATCAGGGATATGATTATTGCCCGGCTATTTGGCATCTATATTTATGCCCAGGCTTTTGTGATTGCTTTCCGCATACCGAATCTTTTCCGTGACCTGGTTGGTGAAGGGGCTTCGAATGCCGCAATTATCCCGGTTTTAAGTGAATATAACCTTAAGCATTCCAAAGAAGAATTTTGGGAGCTGGCTAATATCCTGCTTAATTTGCTTGCGGTTATACTAAGCGCTATCACTATATTGGGGATAATTTTTTCTCCGCTGATTGTTCGCCTGTTGGCTCCTGGTTTTATTGCTTCACCCGAGAAGCTGGCGGCAACGATTAATCTCAACCGGATTATTTTTCCTTATATTTTACTTATCGGCCTGGCGGCATATGCCATGGCTCTGCTCAACTCATTAAAGAATTTTACTGTTTCGGCATTTGCGCCATGTCTTTTAAATATTTCTATAATTATTTGTGTCTTGTTTATAGGGGAAGGCACTGCGGGCCTGGCGATCGGAGTTTTACTGGGAGGCATTCTGCAATTGGCAGTACAGATCCCGGTTTTATATAAAAAAGGATTTCGTCCGAAATTCAAATGGTCGCTTAAACATCCCGGCGTAATCCAGATCAAGAAATTAATGTTACCGCGTCTGGCTAGTTCCGGGATTTACCAGTTGAATAATTTTGTTGATTCTATCTTTAGTTCATTGGCAGGCATCGTGGGAGAAGGAGGCGTAGCGGTGCTCTATTTTTCCTATCGGCTGATTCAATTCCCCATCGGTATTTTTAGTAATGCCGTGGCGCAGGCGATTTTGCCTACTTTTTCAACACAGGCATTAGAGGATGACCAACAGAATCTTAAAGCTACTCTTTTTTGGGGATTGCGCGTAGTTTTTTTTGTGATGTTGCCGATGAGCGCACTTTTTATGGTTTTAGCCCAGCCGATAGTCTTTACTTTTTTCGGCGGGGGAAGATTTGATGTTCAATCAGGATTATTAACCAGCAATGCTTTGATTTTCTATAGTATCGGATTATGCGCTTACGGCGGAACAAAAATATTGCAATGCTGTTTTTTTGCCCTTAAGGATACAGTTACGCCTACTAAAATCGCCGGAGTTGCCCTGGTAATGAATGTTATCCTCAATACGTTATTGATGTTCCCGCTTAAAATCGGCGGCCTGGCTTTAGCCACCTCCATCTCGGGGATAATTACATTTTTCTTTTTGTTTTTTATTCTAGGCAGGCGCCTGGGAGGTTTCCATGAGCGTAAAATTTTATTTTCCTTTTTACGTATCTTTGCGGCTTCTTTTTGCATGGCCGCTGTCTGCTACCTGGTGAATCAAACTTTAAATCTTGCCTGGGCATTATTTTGCGGGGGCCTGTCTTACATTATGTTTTGTTTACTTTTTAGGGTGGAAGAGCTTAAAGAGCTTATTTATTGGTTATTAAATAAAAAAACAGGACAAACTTGATGAGGTGTGCTCAAAAGTTAAGAAAGAAAATTTTATCTTTACCTGATTCTTGCGGTGTTTATCTGATGCGCAATAGCCGGAATCAGGTGATTTATGTAGGTAAGGCCAACTCGCTAAAGAAGCGCCTGCTTAGTTACTTGGGTGCGGATTTAGATAATAAGACCGCTTCTTTAATGGCCAAAGCTCTAGATATGGAGTTTAGGCTTTGCACAACTGAAGCCATGGCTTTATTACTTGAGGCCGGCCTGATCCGTCAGCTCAGGCCCAAGTATAATATTTCACTTAAAGATGATAAGAGTTTTCCTTTCGTAAAGATCTCCAAGGAAAAATTTCCGTCCGTTTATATTACGCGTAAAAAAGATAATTCTCCCGGTGACTATCTGGGGCCCTATACTAATGCCAAGCTTTTAAAAGCTGCTCTTAAAATCATCCGGCGCAGTTTTGCGTACCGTTCCTGCCGCCGCTTGCCCAAGCAAAGCTGTATTTATTATAGGATTAATCTTTGTCCGGCTCCCTGCATTGGAAAGATTAGCCCTAAAGAGTACAAGCGCATCATTGATTGTATTGTTTTAATTTTGGAAGCTAAGACGGATTCTTTGATCCGTAAACTCAATAAGGCGATGCGGGATAAATCTAAGGCTTTTGATTTCGAAGGGGCAGCCGGGATTCGCGATCAAATCGCTGTTTTGTCTGAGCTTTCCTCCGGCTCAGGCGGGATTAATCGTAAGTCAGAGTTAGAAGATTTAAAAAACAGATTGGGTTTAGTGAATTTACCGGTCAGAATCGAGGGGTTTGATGTTTCTAATCTTTCCGGGAAGCATTCTGTAGGCTCAATGGTCAGCTTCCAGGATGGGGTCGCGGACAAAAATAACTACCGTCGTTTTCGCATTAAGAATTTTTCCGGAGTTAATGATTATAAAATGCTCGGGCAGATTGTCTATCGGCGTTATCGCAGATTAATTAAAGAGAACAAGCCTTTGCCGGATCTGGTGCTTATTGACGGAGGCCAGGGGCATTTGCTCACCGCATTTCGCCAGCTTAAAGAATTAAATCTTAATCTTGCGCTGGTGAGTATCGCTAAAGAAAGAGAGCATATCTATAGTAGTCAAAAGCCCGGAATTTTAAGTTTTCCTAAAGATGCGCCGGGGATGAATTTAATTCGTAAAATTCGTGATGAGGCGCATAGGTTTGCCTTAGGTTATCACCGTCTTTTGCGCCGGAAAGAGTTGATCCATGTTTAATTTTCAAAGACTAAGAGCAGTATTGTTTTTTTTAAGCGTACTTATATTTTTTGCCGGACTGCCCTTTATCCTTTCTTATGCTTTAGGATATAAATTTGACAGGCGAACTTTAAAATTTACCAAGACAGGTTTAATCTTCATCCAAACTCAACCTGATGGGGCAAAAATATATCTTGATGGTAAACTTTTTGCCGAGCATAGTCCGGCAAGCATGCAGGAGCTGATTCCCGGAGTTTATAAGGTCGTTTTAGAATTAGCGCAACACTATCCCTGGAAAGGGGAGGTGGATGTGGAAGCAGGCAAGGTTAGCCGCCTTGACAAAATTATCCTTTTTCCGTTACGGTCCAATTTTCAACAGTTAAACCGGGAGAAATTTTCCAGTTTTCACATTGATACCGAAAGAAAGATTATTTATTATCTGGATCTAAAAAATAGAATCGTGTATAAGTCTGATTTTGATGCGAGTAATTTTGAAGATGTCGCCAGTCTTCCGCAAGGTTTTACACAGATTGTTGGTTGGGAGGTTTCCGCAGATAGGAAGAAACTTTTCATATTTAATCCTCATCAGATCAGCGTGATCTTTTTTGATAATCAGGGTGATTATGGATATGCGGATTTTCCTGTATTTTGGGATTATGCCCAAGAAAAAATAGTCAATGTTTTTTGGCATTCGGATAACTACCACTTGGTTGTTTTAACCGATCAGCACGTTCAGGTGATTGAGGCCAGACCGCAATCTAAGCCGCTTAATCTGGTAGAATTAGATTGGGAGTGGGCGAGCGCATTTTATGATGTTAAAGAGGACACTCTCTATTTTAGCGATAATCAAAACCTGTATAAATTGGAGTTAAGCTCCAATCTTTTCTTATTGGAAAGGTTAATGGTTCAGCAATTCGGCGCAATTAAACAGGGGCAAAAACAAAGTTTAAATGAATAAGAAAATATTTTTAAAGAGGACGCTAGAGATTCTTCCCGGAGGGCTATCTTGGGGGATAATTGTTTCGTTAATTTTTTTATCGATCAAATATCCGGTCGCCAGCGCGGTAATCATTATCACTTTTGATTTTTATTGGATTATCCGTACGCTTTATTTAACTACACTTTTAGTTATGGCGCACCACCGGCTTTTCCGGCAGAGAAATGAGGATTGGCTGAAGCATTGTTTAGTACTTCCTGAAGAAAAAGGTTTTTCTATCCTGTATCAGTTGGTTATATTTCCTGTTTATAATGAGGGCTTAGAAGTATTGCGGCCGTCACTAGCCGCTTTAAGCTTGAGCCATTACCCGAAAGATAAGATTATTGTCGTTATGGCTTTTGAAGAACGTAATTTTCGTGCACACGCTAACGCCCTGATTCTTGAAAAAGAATTTAGCCAAATATTTGGCGCTTATTTATCTACTTTTCATCCTGATGGTTTAGCGAATGAAACCCGTACTAAGGGGGCCAATGCCACCTGGAGCGCTAAGGCTGCTAAAAAATTTCTGGATAGCCGCCAAATTGCTTATGAGCATGTAATTGTTTCTTGTTTTGACGCCGATACCTGTGTTGACCCCAAGTATTTCGGTTGTTTAGGCTACCATTTCTTGACTTCTGATAAGCCGCATCAGGCAAGTTATCAGCCGATGCCGGTTTATAATAATAACATCTGGCAGGCGCCTTCTTTTGCCAGGCTGATTGAGATTAGCAGTTCATTCTGTCAGTTAATTGAGAGTATGCGCCTGGAAAAATTCGTTACTTTCTCCAGCCATAGCATGAGTTTTAAAACTCTTGTAGAGGTAGATTACTGGCCGACCAACATGATTTCTGATGACTCTGTGATTTATTGGAAAGGGTACTTGTATTATAACGGAGATTACCGGGTGGTTCCGTTATATGTTACCGTTTCTATGGATATCGCTTACTCTAATAATATATGGAAAACAATCATCGTGCAGTATAAGCAAAAAAGAAGGTGGGCTTGGGGAGTCGAAAATTTTCCTTTTGTAGTAAATGGTTTTATAAATAATAAGAACATTTCTTTGTTTAATAAATTAAGAAGGTCTTTTCATCTTTTGGAGAGTCATGTTACCTGGGCGGTTTGGGCATTTATTCTGGTACTTATCGGTTATTTACCCATTCTTTTCGGGGGAGCATTTTTTAGTCAGAGCTCCATTGCTTATAATCTTCCAAGGATTACCGGTTTGTTGTTGCGGTTTACTTTATTAACCAGTTTGATCTGGATATTTTTAAGTTGGACAATTTTGCCGCCGAGACCTAAAGGGATCAGTTGGATTAAGAATGTACTTTTAGTTTTGGAATGGATATTTGTGCCGTTTGTAATTTTGATTGTCGGATCAGCTCCGGCAATCGATGCGCAGAGCCGGCTGATGTTAGCTAAATACATGGAATTTAATTCTACGCTAAAAGGTAATAGAATGTTATAATGTTTAGGCACCCGGCGCTAATTGGTATTGCGCCGGTGTTGGCCCCGTAGCGAAATTGCGCCGGGCGAAACTAGGTAGCGTGGATATTTCCTTCTGAGGAGGATAGATGGACATTAAAAAATTAATGAAAGAGATGGTAGATAGGAATGCCTCGGACCTTTTTTACCGGGCCGGAGGTACTCCTCGGCTGCGGATTGACGGAAAAATTGTTGCCTTGGATACCAGGATCTTAAGCGTTGAGGATGTTATGTTTGCCACTGAACAGTTGGCCAGCACTAAGCAGCTGGAGGCTTTTAGAAATAATCTTGATGTAGATTTTGCTGTATATTTGGATGAATTCAAGCGGCGTTTCCGAGTGAGTGTATTTACGCAAAGAAATTGGCCTTCGCTGGTTATCAGAAATGTACGTAATCATATAGCTAGTTTTGAAGAGTTGAATCTTCCCGTTGAGATATTAACTAAGTTATCATTAGAGACCCGCGGCCTGGTATTATTAACCGGGAGCATGGGAAGCGGAAAATCTACGACAATTGCCAGCATGATTGAATATATCAATAATAACTCCAGGAAACATGTGCTTACTGTTGAGGAGCCGATTGAATTTACCTTTGAAGATAATCAATCAATTATCAACCAGCGAGAGCTGGGGATTGATGTTAAAAGTTATCCTACTGCCCTGCGTGCTTTTACCTTGCAAAGCCCGGATGTAATGTTTATTGGTAATATTCGCGATCTTGACACAGTTTCTAGCGCTATGGCTGCAGCGGAGACCGGAGTTTTGGTTTTAAGTACTTTGCATACAATTAATGCGCCCCAGACTGTAGAAAGGTTGATCAATTTTTTCCCTCCGCATCAGCATCAGGAGGTGAGGAATCAATTGGCCGTATTATTAAAAGGAGTAATTTCTTTGCGCCTGGTGCCTACTCAACATGGTGCGGGTCGAGTTCCGGCTTATGAAGTTATGCTCCTGACTCCGACGATCAGCCGCTTAATCCGGGAAGGCAAGATTTGGGAGATCCCTGATTTTATTGAGGACGGCGCGGTTTTTGGTATGCAATCGTTTACGCAGTCTTTGGTTAAATTAACCCATGAGGGTAAAATAAGTTTAGAGGATGCTCTGCTGGTTGCGGATAGCCGCGAAGAATTTATGCTGGCGTACAAAGGGATTAAGAAATCTTAATAAAACAGTTTCCCCTTCAGCTTGGAAACAGTTTCCGGGCTAATCGGGAAACGGGGGTTCTAATAGGAGAAAGATATGATTGAAGAAATTAAAAGCAAGCTTGAAGGTATCGGGGTGAGGTTGGAAAATTTAAGAGGTTATCTTTGACGTTGCCGCTAAAAAACAGCAGATAGATGCTCTATCCGTTCAGATGTCTTCGGAGGGGTTTTGGAATAATACGGAACAGTCCACAAGAATAGTCAAGGAATTAAAAAATCTCAAAGCGACAGTTGAACCTTGGGAGCTATCCTCTAAGAAATACCATGAGCTTATCGAACTTATTCCCTTGCTTAAAGATGAAGATAAGGATTTGGTTTTAGATTTAATCCGTAATGCCGATAGCCTTTTAGTGATAATTGATAAACTTGAGTTTCAGGTTCTTTTAGGTGGTCCGTTTGATAAAAATAGCGCGATTCTAAGTATTAATTCCGGGGCCGGCGGCACAGAATCCTGTGATTGGGCAGGAATGTTGCTAAGGATGTATAGCCGTTTTGCAGAAAGCCATGGGTATAGCGTAAAAACGATTGATATTCTTCCGGGGGAAGAGGCCGGAATCAAAAACGTTACTATTTTAATCGAAGGTCCGTATGCTTTTGGTTATTTAAAAGCAGAACGCGGAGTGCATCGGCTGGTACGTATTTCTCCTTTTGATGCAAATTCACGCCGGCATACTTCTTTTGCTTCCGTGGATGCGATCCCAGAAATAGAAGAGGAATTGGATATCAAGATTGATGAGAAAGACCTGCGTGTAGATGTTTACCGGTCTAAAGGAGCCGGAGGCCAAAGCGTCAATACCACGGATTCAGCGGTAAGGATTACCCATCTTCCGACGGGTATTGTGGCGCAGTGCCAGAACGAGCGCTCTCAGTTTCAAAATAAACAAACAGCTTTAAAAATACTTAAGGCGCGCATCTATGAAGCTCAACAGAGAAAGAAAGCTGAGGAATTAAAGCAAACGGATGCGGATAAAAAAAGGATTGAATGGGGAAGTCAAATTCGATCGTATGTTTTGCATCCGTATAATTTGGTTAAGGATCATCGTACTGATTTTGAAACCGGGGATACTCAAAAGATTTTAGACGGCGGTTTGGATGGGTTTATTGAAGCGTTTCTCAAATTCAAGGCCAATAAATAATTAAGGTGCGAAATGTTAGGTTTAATTAAAAAATTTATTCTGCAAAATAAACAGAATGTGATCAGGAGCAGGTTCCCTAAATTAAATATAACTCTGCATTCTGAGCTGCCCAGTCCTTCGATGAATAAGATGGTTGAGGTAGCCGGAATAGTTAATGCGGTGAATTCTTTGGAAGCTAAAATGAGTTCACTAAGCGATGCAGAGCTTGCCGCCAAATCCGTTGAATTCAGAGAGCATTTAAAACGTAAATCCGATAGTATTGTTCAGGAATTAGAAGAGTTGAAGCAGGATATGTCGAGAGTGGCGATTCCGGAAGAAAAGGAAAAATTAAAAGAGAAATTAAAGATCAGCCGTAATCGTATTTTTGCCGATATTTTACCTGAGGCTTTTGCTGTGGTGCGGGAAGCATCGCGGCGTACTATTGGGTTACGGCATTTTGATGTGCAGATTGCCGGAGGAATCATTTTGCATGAAGGCAGAATAGCCGAGATGTCTACCGGAGAAGGAAAGACCCTGGTGGCCACATTAGCCGCCTATTTAAATGCTTTATTAGATAAAGGCGTGCATGTCGTTACGGTTAATGATTATCTTGCCCGGCGTGACCGCGAATGGATGGGGCCGATCTATGAATTTTTGGGTTTATCCGTAGGGACGATTCAGCATAATATGAGCGATGAAGAGAGAAAAATTGCTTATGCCTGCGATATAACCTATGGTACCAATAATGAATTTGGTTTTGATTACCTGCGTGACAATATGAAGTATTCAATCGAAGAGCTGGTGCAGCGTCCGTTCTATTATGCCATTGTTGATGAAGTTGATTCTATCTTAATTGATGAGGCACGGACTCCTTTAATTATCTCCGGGCCTGCAGAGGAATCTACCGATAAATATTATACTGCTAAAAAGATCGTCGAGCAATTAGAGGGGCGCAGAGTTACCGAGCGCGATGAAATCGACGCAAAATATAAGGGGGTAGATTTAGGTAAGGGTTTTGATTATGTTGCCGATGAAAAGGCTCAGACTGTAGCGTTGACTGAAGCAGGGGAGCTTAAAGCTTCAAAACTTTGGGGTGTAGATACGCTGCATTCTTTGGAGACAATTGAATACCGTCATCATACAATTCAGGCTTTACGTGCCAAAGAATTTTTCGAGTGTGATGTGGATTATGTGATTAAAGACGGGCAGGTAATTATCGTTGATGAATTTACCGGCCGTCTCATGCCTGGCAGACGCTGGAGTGATGGTTTACATCAAGCAGTTGAGTCTAAAGAGGGCTTAAAGATCGAGCGGGAGAACCAAACTTTAGCCACCGTAACCTTTCAAAATTATTTCCGGATGTATGAAAAGCTGGCCGGGATGACCGGGACCGCTTTTACCGAGTCCAATGAATTTAAAAGTATTTATCAGCTGGATGTGGTTGTCTTGCCAACTAATAAGCCTTTAATGCGTAAAAATTACCCTGACCGTATTTATAAGACTGAAAAAGAAAAGTTTGAGGCGGTAGTTGAGGAAATTTTCGAGCTGTATAATTCAGGAACGCCGGTATTGGTTGGTACGATTACGATTGATAGATCCGAGAAGCTTTCGGAAATGCTTAAGCGCCGGGGAGTCCCGCATCAGGTATTAAATGCCAAATACCATGAAATGGAGGCAACGATTATTGCCCAGGCAGGTAGTTATAAAGGGGTAACCATTGCTACTAATATGGCTGGCCGTGGTACCGATATCCTCTTAGGAGGAAACCCCGAATTTACTGCAAAAAATGTGGCTAAACAAAAATTAGATCCTCAAGATTCGAATTACCATAGTGAATATAAGAAAATACTTGAGCGTTATAAATCTGAATCTGCGATTGAACATGATAAAGTTGTGGATGTTGGTGGTCTGCATGTTTTAGGTACGGAGCGCCATGAAGCCAGGCGCATTGATAATCAGCTGCGCGGCCGCAGCGGTCGGCAGGGGGATCCGGGAAGCAGCCGTTTTTATGTGTCGCTGAAAGATGATCTGATGCGTTTATTTGGCTCAGATAAGATTATCGGTTTGATGGATAAATTGGGGTTAGAAGATGGCCAGGTTATTGAACATCCCTGGGTCAGCGGCTCAATTGAGATTGCTCAGCGTCGGGTTGAACAGCATAACTTTGAAATCAGAAAACAGCTCTTAGAGTATGATAATGTCATGAATAAGCAAAGGGAGATCATTTACGGTCAGCGTAAACAGATCCTGGAAGGGTTCTCCTTAAAAGAGAATATCCTGGAAATTATTCCTAGACTGGTTGATGATTATTTAAAAATTTACGATCATGGTGATTCATCCGGAATAGATATAACCGGTTTGATAAATTCAATTGTTTTAAATTTTGGCTTGCGCCTAGAAGCACAGGAATTTACTAATCAAAGCGTTCAGGAATTAAAAGATAAATTAACCGACCAGATGCTTAAGACCTATGAAGATAAAGAAAAAGAAATTGATCCTGACCTGTTACGCCACCTAGAGCGTATGGTTTTTTTACAGATCATCGATAGTAAATGGAAGGACCACCTTTATGCCATGGATAGCCTGCGCGAAGGCATCGGCCTGCGCGCCTATGGACAAAAAGATCCTTTGATTGAATATAAACGTGAAGCTTTTGGAATGTTCAGCCAGATGATTGGCTCTATTGAAGAAGATGCGGTACAAACTATTTTTAAATTACAACCTGCCAAGCTCGATAGGTTCCACGGTGTTTTTAGCTCTGTGCCTAAGGAGTTTTCTCATCCTGAAGCTGAACAGTTCCAACCTTCTTCCGAAGGAGAAAATACGCCGGAATCAGCCGTGCCTGCAATTCAGGCAGCCAAACCTGTACAATCCCATCAGCCTAAAGTAGGACGTAATGCCCCTTGTCCTTGTGGTTCAGGCAAAAAATATAAGAAGTGTTGTGGAAAATGAGCGTTGTGACCCTGTCAATTTTATCCGCCTTTCTATTATCTCCTTCATTCTCAAGTTTTAATCTCTGGCAATTTGCCTGGTTTGGTTTTCTCCCCTTGTTTATTGCGCTAGAAAAAAAGTCTTTACGGCAGTCATTTATTATTGCTTATCTGTGGGGAGTTGTTTTTTGGATCATGACGATATATTGGCTGGTCCATGTTACTTTAATCGGCCAGGCTGTTTTGATTCTGTATTTGTCCCTATATTTTGGACTCTTTGGCTGCGCAGTTTATTATTTACGTTTTCTTTCTGCAAGCAGATGTTTGTTTTTTATACCAAGTGCCTGGGTATTATTGGAATATATCCGCAGCCATTTATTTACCGGTTTTCCCTGGGCGCTGGCAGGTTTTTCTCAATACAAGAATCTTCCGGTTATTCAAATCGCTGATATTACCGGGGCCTGGGGGGTCAGTTTTCTGGTTATTTTAGTTAATACCGCTCTTTATTTGATTTTAGGTAAGCAGCAAAGGAAAAAAATCTCATTAATCATATCAGCAATTCTGATTTTAACTTTGGGCTATGGATTTTATAGATTAAGCTATAAACCTGATTTATCCGGAGGCGGGAAATCATTAAAGATCTCCGTTATTCAGGGAAATATACCTCAGGAGTTAAAATGGGATAAGCGGGCGGTTAATTTTATCCTGAATAATTATAAGGAATTGACAGTTGAGGCTGCCAAAGATAAGCCTGATTTGATTATTTGGCCTGAAGCATCTGTGCCTGCACTTTGGGGTCAAGACGACGACCAGTTCAGGCAGATTTTTTCTTTGGCCAGAGAGTTAAAAATTAATTTACTGGCCGGAGTAGTTTCTCATTTCCAACCGAATTATTTTAACAGCGCTTTATTCATTGATCAAGGCGGACGGCCTTCAGAGATTTATCATAAAGTACACCTGGTTCCTTTCGGAGAATTTGTGCCGTTTAAGGACACGTTTCCTTTTTTACAGACGATTGCTCCTATTGGAGATATCGAACCCGGCCGGGTTCATACGATATTTAAAAAGCCTGTAGATTTTGGCGTATTAATTTGCTTTGAAGATTTATTTCCTGAATTATCCCGGAAGCTTGTAAAAGGAGGAGCAAAATTTCTGGTCAATATCACTAATGACGCCTGGTATAAAGAGGGAAGCGCTCCTTTTCAGCATCTGGCTGCCTCGGTTTTCAGGGCAGTAGAGAACCGTGTATATTTGGCACGTAGCGCTAACACCGGAATTTCCGGATTTATTGCTCCCTCAGGCAGGTTTTTATCAGTTGTGCGCAACGCCTCCGGCCGTGAGATTTTTATAAGAGGATATAGCAGCCGGAATATATATTTGGCACCGGTTGCCGGCACTGTTTATAACCGTTACGGCGATCTTTTTATTATTTTATGCCTGCTTTTGAGTCTCTCCATGATAAAATATAAACATGCCTAGAAATAAATTATTGTTATTTTTATTACTTTTCTTACTCGGCGGATGTGCCAGTCTGGCGGATCCGGATGCTAGATATTGGGATCCTATGACGGCATTGAATCCGTTTAAAAAAAGCGAGCGGGTATTGATTTTAGCCCCGCATCCTGATGATGAGGCGATTGGTTGCGCCGGGATTATTCAGGAAGCGCTTAAAGCTAAAGCTAAAGTAAGGGTAGTGTATCTGACTAATGGCGACCATAATGAATTGTCTTTTATTGTTTATGAGAAGAGAATAACCATGCGCCAGGGTGAATTTGTGCATATGGGACAGGTGCGTCAGCAAGAATCGATTAAGGCTATGGCATCTTTGGGTTTATTAAAAGATGACCTTATATTCTTAGGATATCCGGATTACGGGACCTTTGAGATTTTCTGCAATTATTGGCAGACGGATAAGCCGTTTCGCGATCGTCTTACCCGTATCTCCAGTGTTCCGTATAAAAGTAATCCTTCTTATGGGGCACCGTATTACGGTGAAAGCATCTTAGATGATCTGACTACTCAGATTTTAGATTATAAGCCGAATAAGATATTTGTTTCGCACCCGGCTGATGTGAATGTAGATCATAAAACGTTATATCTATTTCTCCAGGTAGCCTTGAGTGATTTAGAAGGGAAAATTCCTAAGCCTAAGGTTTATCCATATTTAGTACATTGTGTTGGCTGGCCTAAACCGCGGCACTACCATCCGGAGCTGGCATTATATCCGCCGCATAAATTTATCGGCTCTGAGATTGATTGGTTGCGTTTTGATTTAAGTTTTGAGGAGCTGGATAAGAAACATCAGTCGGTTCTTTTTTATAAGAGCCAGACGCAGTCAGCTGTTTTTTACTTATTAGCTTTTGTCAGAGAGAATGAACTCTTTGGAGATTATCCGGTTTTAGAGCTGGCTCCTCAATTAACATTGAAAGATAAAGTTATTTCTTATTTTGGAGCTACAAAAATGTTTAAAGAGTCGGATAATTCAGAAACCCTGGAAAAAATTGAGGGAGTAGAAGAGGACGGTTCTGTCAGCTATGCTCTCCAGGATGATTATTTTATCGTGCGCGTAGATAAACCTAATAAGCTCAGCTTAAGATTCAAAACCAGGCTTTATATTTTCGGATATAACAAGAATACGCCTTTCCCCCGGATGCCTAAAATACGCATTATGACTGCGGGAAATGTTTGCAAGGTATTTAATGCTAAAAAGAGGGTTTTTGATCACGGGGTATTAGTAGATTCAGGGAGAAATTATTTGATTTTACAAGTTCCGCTTAAGCTTTTACAGAATCCGGATTATCTGCTTACTTCGCTCAAGGCTTATCATGGTAATCTGCCGGTTGATGCAGTAGGTTTCCGTAAGATAAAGATTAAATAGGGGGGATATATGTTAGAGCTAAAAATTGTAAAAATAGATAAAAACCCCTTGATCTGAATTTATTTTAGGCTAGGAGCATTTTATCAAGATCGTAGAGGATATTTATGAGGCGCTGGTTAATAGTACGCCCGGGGTAGATTAGGGGTTATTGACGGCTTGGCGCCTAAAGGCTTAGAGGATGCTGCAGATATCACTTGGCGCAAGGAATTACTGCGTAAAATCGGCTATAAACTTTAATTCGGCAGGCGGGATTCCACTCTAGGCTAAAGCCTAGGGTGTTCAATTATTCTTGTAATTTGAAGGCAGTTTGTTATAATTTAAATTAATATGGACTCTAAAAAAATTCGTAAATCTGCCGGTCGTTTTGCAGCCTGGTTTGGTTTAAATATATGCTCTTTGATCGTTAAGATTATTCCTGCCTGCTGCCTCTATGCCTTTGCCAAAAATATCGCTTCTTTAGCTTATGTTTTTGCCAAAAAGCAGAAAAAAATCGCTTTACATGGCTTGCATGTTGCTTTCGGCGCAGAAAAGTCTAGCCGGGAGATCGAGGATATTGCTAAAAATTGTTTCATATGTATGGCTAAAAGTGCAGTAGAATTGATGTTTTTCTTTGACAAGCCGGGTGCTTTAAAAGATTTTGTGGAAATTCAGGGCAAGCAGAACCTGGACAAGGCCTTGGAATCCGGAAACGGCGTAATTTTAGTGAGTGCACATTTTGGAAATTTCCCGCTTCTTTTAGGGAGGTTGGCAGTGGAGGGCTACAAAGCGGCCGGGATTATGCGGCCGATGCGCGATGCTAAAGTAGAGAAGATTTTTTTTGAGAAGAGAAATAAGTTTGGCGTAAAAACAATTTATAGCCAGCCGCGTAATGAATGTGTGAATAATACGATTGCCGCTTTGCGCAATAATGAACTGGTTTTTATACCGATTGATCAGAATTTCGGTACCGGAGGAGTGTTTGTAAATTTCTTTGGTGAAAAAGCGGCAACGGCTACCGGCCCTGTAGTTCTAGCGCAAAGAACCAAGGCTGCGCTTGTTCCTTGTTTTATTATTAGGCTATCTAATGATCAGCATAGGATAATTTTTGAACCGGAATTGGAATTAATAGATGGTAAGGATTCTCAGGATACGATCGCGATAAATATCCAGAGGCTTACCGATATCATTGAGTCTTATATACGTAAATATCCTGCAGAATGGGGCTGGATACATCGCCGGTGGAAGAGCAAGCCTAATTAAAAAAAGGGGGGGTATTCTAATGGCACAAGAAGAGAAAAAATGTTGTGGGGGCACAGAAGAAAAGTGCTGTGATCCTAAAAAATCCTTATCAACATTGCTTAAGGTTATCCTGGGCCTGGTATTTTTAGTGTTGGGAGGCCTGGCGATTCTAAAATGGTGGGGACCGCTTCTTTTGATTGTTAAAGGTTGCATCGGTCTGTTTTTGATTTTAGCCGGTGTAATTACATTAGCCATAGCTAAAGAATAGCTAAAAAATCTTAAAGTAAATACTGTAAATAACGGGTGCTGGTTATTAGACAGAATCCCGGTCAGATTACCTGTATTTTATAAATGAAAAATTCTTATTTAAAACTTTTTTCCTTATTTTTATTATCATTTTTTCTCGGCGCCTTTGCCCGTTTTTCCGGGATGAACGCGCAGCAGTCCCTTTCCATAAGTATATTCTCCGCCTCGATATTAGGATCTCTTTTTTTCTGGGATCTTCGACTTAGTTTTGCTTTCATCGGCACCGCGGTATTATTAATCACCAACACGATTGATTTAGAGCGGGTAATTGAATTCTCTTCGCTTGAAGTCATCCTCTTTTTGGTTGGAATGATGGTGGTTATCGGTTTATTAAAAGATTCCGGAGTCTTTTCTTGGATGGTCAGCCTTATTTTACGTGTTCCCAAATTAACCGGGAAAAAGTTCGCTCTTTTTATTGCCCTGGTCTCATTTATGCTTGCCTCTATAGTTTCCGAAGTAATTTCAATTATCTTTATTGTCGCCGCGATCTTGGAGATCTGTGATTATTTCGAAACTGACCCGGTGCCCTTCATCATCATCTCTGTTTTAGCCACCAATATTGGTTCTGCTGCTACGGTTTTAGGAAATCCGATCGGAATCCTAATTGCTTCTAAATCCGGATTAACCTTCGAAGATTTTATTGCTAAGGCCTTGCCTTTAACCGTTGTTTGTCTTATTGCTACTATTGCCATTTCCCTGTTTTGGTATAGAAAATCCATTAAATCTCTTAATGAGCAGATGCAAAAGTATGGGGCTAATGATATTCTGGTTAAGCTGATCTCTGTGCCTGCGGATAAAAATTTAAGGATAAGCCTGGGAGTGTTTGGGGTGATGCTTCTTTTTATTTCCTTGCACCATCGAATAGAGACGATTTTAGGATTGACGTCGAATACTATTCTATTGGCGGTGCCTTTAATTACCAGCGGTTTCGTGATGATCTGGAAGCACCGTCGGGCCAGAAAGTTTATTGAACAAGACGTAGAATGGTGGACGTTGCTTTTTTTCTTGCTGTTATTTGTCCAGGCAGGAACATTGAAATATACCGGGGCAACTGTTTTTATCGCCCAACGCATACTTGAAGTAACTGGAAACAATTTTAATCTTTTGATAGCTTCTGTGCTTTGGATAAGCACAATAGGCTCAAGTATTTTAGATAATGTTGTTTTAGTCGCGGCTTTTATTCCGGTGGTCCAGGGGATTCACGGTTTAAATATAAACTTGCAGCCGTTATGGTGGGCCTTGCTTTTCGGCGGTTGCCTGGGAGGAAATATTACTTTGATTGGTTCTACCGCCAATATCGTAGCTATCGGCATTCTTGAAAAGGAGAGACGTATCAAGATAAGTTTCTTCGCCTGGTTTCGGATCGGCCTGGTTGTAGGCTTAACAACCACCCTGATTGTTATGGCCGCACTTATCTTTTTGCCGTTCTATAGATAGCTTGACAGATGAGAAAATTCATGATACTTTGACCCTTGATCTTCAAAAAGGAGGATTAAAATGAGTTACAAGAAGGTGGTAATTTTAGCCGGATTTATAATTCTAAGTATAGTTACTACATTAACTGTTTTTGCAGAAGAGCCTATTGCGGCGCCGGAGCAGAATATAAACCAGACGCAGTGGGCTTGGGGAGAGGTAACCGCTTTAGACGCCCAGGGAAAAACAATTACTTTAAAGTATCTTGATTATGAAACCGATCAGGAGAAGGATCTTGTTTTGGCAGTTGATGAGAAAACTAATTTTGAAAATATCGGAAGTTTCGATGAGATAAAAGTCAAAGATACTTTAAGCATAGATTATGTGGCAGGAGTTGATGGCAGGAGCGTTGCCAAGAATATAAATTTTGAGAAGCCCAGCTCTTCAGCGACTGCCGCTGTACCTGTTGCCGAGGATAATAAAATGACTGAGGCAGCTGAGCAGCCTGTTGCCGATATATCAGCGCAGGAAGTTGTTCCTGTGGAGACTTTGGCTCCTGTTAAAGCTGCGGTTACTGAAACGGTGCAATCAACGGTTGAATCCGGAACGGTTAGTGAATCATCTGTATTAGTCAATGAAGCTCCTGTGCAGCCGGAACCAACACCAATGCCGGAAATTCAGTCAGAGGATCAGGTCCAATAATTATTTATTAATCGATGGTTATTAAATAGGCAGGGTCTTTAGGCCCTGCCTAAATTTTGTATATAAAATTTTATTATGCAGAATGTAAAACTGGTTATTTTTGATCTGGACGGCACATTAGTAAATGCTTACAGCGCGATAAACAGCAGCTTTAACTATGTGATGCATAAGTTGGGATTAAAATCGCAAAGCGCAGCGGTTATCCGCGGCGCTGTAGGCTGGGGAGACAGCAATCTTCTTAAGCCGTATACCCCGGCTAATGATTTAAAGCGCGCCTTGGGGCTATATCGCAACCATCATAAGCATAGCCTTCTTGAATATTCGCGTCTTTATCCAGATGTTCTGCGCCTTTTGCGTCAGCTTAAAGCTAAAGGTTATAAATTAGCCGTGGCCAGTAACCGGCCGACTAAATTTTCACTTATTTTATTAAGACATCTACGCCTGGTATCCTTATTCGATTATGTGCTTTGTTCCGATAAATTAAAATATGGTAAGCCCCATCCGCTGATTTTAAATAGAATAATCAAACGGCTTGCCGTTAAAAAACCTCAAGTTCTTTATGTCGGAGATATGACTATTGATGCTCAGGCCGGTAGGCGCGCAGGGGTTAAAACTGTAATTGTCACCGGAGGTTCAAGTAGCAGCCTGGAGATTAAAAAACAGAGCCCTTTTAAGATTATTTCTTCAATCGGTGAGCTTGCGAAGATATTCGAACCGGGGTCCGACTAGGTTTCACTTGACAGTCAGACAGATCGGTAATATATTAAAATGTGTATGAAAAAAAGTTTTAAGTTGTTTAGCTGTTTGGCTGTGGTATTGTTTCTTGCAGGATGTCTATCAACAAAACCTCATTCTGGACTAGACAAATCTTTACCCGGGGAGCCGCTTAACCCATACGCCGGTCCCTGTGCCAAGATTGCCGTTAGCGATTTTGAATTAAAGACCTCCGGACTTGATGCTCAAGGAGGCCTGTCTCTGAAAGAATATTTTATTAGCGTTTTAAATACTACCAAGCGGTTTATGATCGTTAGCCCGCTTGAAGCGGAGTTAATTATCAGTATCGCAGTTTTTGAGTTTATACCGGAGAGCTCAGGAGGTAAATTTGGGTTAGCTGGCGGGGGCTCTAGCGCTAGCAGTTTTATGGGCGGCTTATTAGGGGAAGCTTTAAATAAAGCAACAATGCAATTGAATTTACGTATCATCGACCGGGCTAGTTCCAGGATAATCAGCAGCCGAGATATTCAGAGTCAAGCCGTAGAGAATCCCGGAAGAGAAACAGAAACTCCTCACGACAAAGCTTTTAAGGCCGGCTTAAGTGAGTATGCGAGAACTCCGATGGGTAAAGTTATTCATGATTGTTTAATTGAAGCAGCCCGCTATATCGGGCAGAATGTACCATTAAGTTATTATAAAAATTGATATGGGAAAAAGAAAACGTAGAGGAAAGCTTAACTGGCGTTCCAAAAAAGCTAATAAAGGCAGAAAACCTAATTTAGGTTAAATTCCTGTATATGGTTTTACTTTGGATCTTAGCCAGCACATTTCTAGTCAGCATTATATCCTTAGTGGGTATTATTACCCTGGCACTTAAGGATAATTTGCTGCATAAGTTTCTTTTTTGTTTGATCGGTTTTTCCGCAGGCGCTCTCCTCGGGAGCGCTTTTTTGCATATCCTTCCTGAATGCCTCGAAAATAATAAAAGCACCGTCGTATTTTCTTACCTGATTCTGGGGATCATAATGTTTTTTCTTATGGAAAGATATCTGCACTGGCGGCATTGCCATGAGCAAGGTGTTTGTAAAACACACGCTTTTACCTATCTGAATCTGGTTGGTGACGGATTTCATAATTTTATCGACGGGATGATGATTGCCGTCAGTTTTATGGTTTCTCTGGAGTTGGGGTTCGTTACGACTCTGGCGATTATATTACATGAAATTCCTCAGGAGTTAGGTGATTTTGCTGTTTTAGTATATGGAGGTTTCTCCAAGAGGAAGGCGCTGTTATTCAATTTTGCTTCCGCGCTAATGTCGGTAATCGGTGCGATTGCAGGGTATTTGATAAGTGACCTGAGTAAAAGCTTTTCGAATTTTATCCTTCCTTTTACTGCCGGAGGTTTTATTTATATCGCCACCAGCGATCTTATTCCGGAGCTGCATAAAGAAAACGATCTTAAGCGCTCTACTGCTGCCTTTTTTGCTTTCCTATTGGGTATAGGATTTATGGCATTAGCCAAGAGCTTTTTACCGGGTAGCTGATTTATTGAACATGAAAGAAGCCTCTCTTTACATTCGCCTAGAGAATCTATCGGTACATTGCCAGCTTTGTGCGCATCGCTGTAAAATTCAGGAAGGTAAATTTGGTTTTTGCGGGGTAAGGCAGAATATCCAAGGGGTTCTTTATAACCATAATTATGGCAAGCTGGTTGCAGTTAATGTTGACCCGATTGAAAAAAAGCCGCTTTATCATTTTCTCCCCGGGACATCAAGTTTTTCTATTGCCGGCGCCGGATGCAATTTCAGGTGCGGTTTTTGTCAGAATTGGCAGATCTCCCAGCTGAATTTTATTAAGGAGAGCCCGCCGGGAGAAAGTTTTAGCGCAGCTAAAGTTGTAGATAAAGCTTTGCAAAATAATTGTAAATCAATATCCTACACTTATACCGAGCCGACTATTTTTTTCGAGTTTGCTTTAGAAGTTGCGATATTAGCTAAGCTGGCAGGTTTAGCCAATATATTTGTTACTAACGGGTATATAACGGCAGAGGCAATCTCTATGTTGAGGCCGTATTTGAATGCGGCTAATGTTGATCTAAAGTTTTTTAAGGAAAGTTCTTATCAAAGGATATGTGCGGCAAAATTGGCGCCTGTACTTGAGTCTATCCATCTATTGCATGAGGCCGGAGTTTGGGTTGAGGTTACGACTTTAGTTATTCCCGGTGAAAATGATTCTCCGGAGGAGTTGTCCGGGATTGCAAAATTTATCGCAGGAATTAGTAAGGATATGCCCTGGCATATTTCCTGTTTTCATGCGGATTATAAGTTTAGTTCTTATCCTGGCACTCCGGAGCATTCTCTTAAGCTAGCTTATGATTTAGGTAAAAGTCACGGATTACGTTATGTATATGCTGGAAATATCTATGGTTGGGGACAGGATACCCTATGCCACCAATGCCACAGAGTTCTTATCAAGAGAGAAGGATTTAATATCATTGAATCTCATCTTGCCGGGCATAAATGTTTATTTTGTCAGGCATCTTTGCCCGGGGTCTTTAAAGATTAGTATTGACAGCTTACGATGTCAGCCTTAAAATAATTAATAGGTTCGGTTTAGTTTACAACTACCCCTATAAAGCAATAGGGGTATATTTTTACAACTTTCCTTATGCTGGATAAAAATAGTCAACTTAACCCTAAGCAGTGTATCGTTTTTTTTGATTTTGACAATACGATTGCTACTTGCGACGTGTTTGATAATATGCTTTTACTTTTTTCCAAGGATGACCGTTGGGTGGAACTGGAAAAAAGATGGAAAAGCGGCAGAATCGGCTCCAAGACCTGCCTGGAAGGTCAGATCAGAGGGATGAATTTGGATAAAAAAATTCTGGATGCTTATCTGCCTAAGATAAAATTGGACCCTTATTTTAGAACGCTTTATAAATTCTTGCAGTCCAAAAAGATTAAAAGTTTTGTTTTAAGTGACAACTATGATTATATACTTAACCGGGTTCTAAAAATTAACCGGATCAATAAGCTCAAAGTTTACGCTAATCACTTAAGTTTTTCTAAAGGTAAATTGGTTACGGATTATCCGTTTAAGGATCAAACTTGTCAGCTTTGTGCGCATTGTAAAACAAAAAATCTCTTGTCAAAATCACCGAAGGGATCCATGATAATTTATGTCGGAGACGGTGAATCAGATGCCTGTCCGGCAAAATACGCACAGGTTGTATTTGCTAAGGATCATCTGCTCAGGCATCTTAAGGAAAGCAAATTAGATTACATGGCTTTTAATAACTTAAAAGACGTTTTTATTTATTTAAAAAGGAAATTAATATGAGGCTAAAACAATTGACTAGGATATCTAAAAGGAAAAAAAGTTTTACCCATGACCAACTGTTGGAGCTGGAAGCTAAATATTGTTCATGGGGGGATACGGTGCATTATGCCGAAAAACTTAATATTTTTAAGAGTTCCGCAGGTAGTTATCTTTATGATCACCAAGGCAGGGAGTATCTGGATTTACAGATGTGGTATTCGGCGGTTAATTTCGGTTATGGAAATCAGCGTTTGAATGAGGCATTGAAAAAACAGATCGATACTTTGCCGCAGTTGGCCTGCCAATATTTACATGAAGAAAAAATTCAATTATCTACTAAGTTGGCGCAGAGAAATCAGCGTACTTTTGAAGAGAAAGGCAGAGTTCATTTTAATGTTGGAGGTGCCAGTGCTCTTGAAGATTCGCTAAAGCTAGTGCGTAATTATTCCGGCAGGAGCTTGGTTTTTGCTTTTATGGGCGGTTATCACGGTAGGACTCTGGGGGCATCAGCAATTACCTCAAGCTTTCGCTATCGTGAGCGTTTCGGTCATTTCGGTGACAGAGCGATGTTTGTGCCTTATCCTTACTGTTTCAGATGCCTGTATGATAAGAAAAGAGATTTTTGTGATTTATATTGTCTGAAGCAATTTGAAAGGTTGTTTGAGACCGAGTATTATTCGGTGGTAAACAAGAAAAATAACAAGTGTGAGTTTGCTGCTTTTTATGTTGAGCCTGTTCAGGGTACAGGCGGTTATATTGTTCCGCCTCAGGAGTATTATTCAGAATTAAAAAATATACTGGACCGTTACGGGATTCTTCTGATCGATGATGAAATACAGATGGGGTTTTTCCGCACGGGTAAATTCTGGGCGATTGAGCATTTTAATATTACCCCGGATATCATTGTTTTTGGCAAAGCGCTGACCAATGGATTAAATCCTTTAAGCGGAGTTTGGGCTAAAGAGAAATTTATTTCTCCTGATGTTTTCCCTCCGGGTTCAACCCATGCCACGTTCTCTTCAAATTCCTTAGGCACTACTGTCGGTCTTGAAGTGGTGAAGCTAATTGAAGAGTCAGATTTTGCTATTTCTATTCCGAAGAAGGGCAGGTATTTTATTTCGCAGCTTAAGAAGCTGCAGAAGAAATATCCGCAAATCGCGGATGTGGATGGCATTGGTTTGGCTTTGAGGATGGAAATATGTGAGAAGGATGGCTATACGCCGAATAAGGAGCTTACGGATAGAATCGTAAATCTGGGCTTAAGCGGCTCCTTAAATGTCAGAGGGAAGCGCCGGGGTTTAATTCTGGATGTCGGCGGGTATTATAAGAATGTCTTTACTATTGCGCCCTCTTTTTATATTACCGAAGAAGAAATTGATTTAGGAGTGGAGCTTTTTGGAGAGGCATTAAAAAGAGCCCTGAAGAAATCCTAAAGATTCCCTATGCTGGATAAACGCATCCGCGTTTTGAATTTCGATAACAGCATTATTGCTCAGTCCAACCTGTTTAGCCGCTATCCAGCAGAGATTATTGATTTTACTGCTTTGGCTTCTTGCGTCAGGCTTTATATGTCAAAAGCAGTGCGCAAGCAAATTCTAGATTCTTTGGTTTTGAAAGAACTAAATTATCCTACCTTTTTAGGTTCAGGTGACTTTCACCATCTTAGCGAAATATTAATCAGTCAGATTACAGAGCCGGTTAGCTTAATCGTATTTGATTTTCATCCGGATTGGGATATTCTTCCCTCGCATTTTGGCTGCGGATCATGGGTGGCTACTGCGTTGAAAAATAAAAATATTGCTCAATGCATACTTATCGGAACGGGTTCAGACGATTTATCCTTTCCTGCCTTACAGACAGCAAATTTAGGCGCTCTGGCGAATAACCGCCTGGAAATCTATCCTTACCGGCATAAACCAAGCAGGGTTTATCTGAGGAACTTGCCGCAGAACCGCTCAATTAATGCTAGAAGGGGTTATCTGGTAAATGAAATTACCTGGCAAGAGCTGGAAAAAGAGAATCTAACTGATTTTACCTCCAAGCTGATTAAAAATTTGCCGACCCGGAAAGTCTATATTTCAATTGATAAAGATTGTCTTAAGAAGGAGTTTTCTCTTACGAATTGGGAGCAGGGTTTATTGAGTTTGGATCAACTATTGATGATGCTCAGGCTGATGCGTAGGGATCTGGATATAATTGGTTTGGATGTTACCGGTGATTACTCTAGTCCTGAGGTTTCAAATAAGATCAAAGCATTTGTTTCTAGAATAGACCATCCAAAAGAATTCAGCGCGCATAACTGTTCGGTTGATTTAATTCGCTCAGTGAATGAGCAGGCTAACTTGGCAATTCTTCAGGAAGTGCTCTCCTAAATTTTATATTTTTCGAAAAAAGAAGCGGTCTTTTCTGCAACCTTATCTCTTTCCTGATCTGCAGTAATAATGTGGTAGGAATTCTCTAAAAAGAATATTTCTTTCTCCGGTGAACTAACATGATCGAGGATATAATAAGAGTTCTTGGGACTGGTTACATCGTCTTCTCTTGCCTGCATTAGCTGGATGGGAGTTGTTATATTTTTAAGTATCGACATTACTTTTATTGCAAGAAGATGATTCTGATACATACAGGCTACAGGAATTACCGGGTAGCCATAAAGATGAACTTTGCTGTAATCAAAAAGCTCGGCTTTTTTGTAAAAACTTTCTATTTTTGCCCTCAAGCGTTCATTTTTAATTCCGTAAGGATACTCTTCTTTGTAGTAAAACCAGTATTTAAGCGGGGTACTATAAACCAGGGGTAGGAAAATTCTAGATTTAGGTTTACTACCCTTACTCCATCCGTCAAAAAACAGCGTAGGGGAGAAGCAGTTTAGCGCCTTTACTTTTTCGGGGAATTCTTGGGCAAGCATAATGCCGATTAAGGCGCCAAAGGAAAGTCCGGCGACAAAAATATTTTCATATTCAGCAGTATATTTAACAAACTCTTTACGGATAGAGTTGTAATGTTCTTGCCAAGAGGTCCTCTTAAGGCAGGAGATAGATTTATTATGATTAGCCATTAAGGGGCTGGCTACTGAAAAACTCTGTTTATTTAGGTGTTTGGCAATTGAGCCCAACTCTTTGGCTGTACCGGTGAGCCCATGAATTAGGAAGCAGAGATTCTTATCTCCCGGCAGGAAAAAGCTGGTATCCGGTATGTTTGTAATTAAACGTTCGTCTTCTTTTAGTGAAAAAATTACCATATTTTACCTTTCTAGATTTTTTTTGAGTTTCCTGATTATGTTTTCCAGATCAGTTTCATTTAAAAAGCTATTTGTACTTAAAGTTATTGTTCTCTCCGCAAGTAATCTGCTGTTTGGGCAGTCCGTCTCCGGAATAGGTGAGTAAAGCGGCCGATGCGCCTAGGTATTTTCTGAAGTCTTCTTCCAGTAATCCTGAGGAATGTTTTTTAAATAGAGAAGCAACTAGGCTTCTGATTGTCAGCGGCCAACCTGCGGTCGGTGGGATTTCTCTAATGATGCTCAAATTTTCTTTCCTTTCCCGTTGTTTATTTCATTTATTCTATGTTAAAATGATTAAGAATTCAAGCTAACTCTGATGCCAAAAATTAACTATAAGATATTCAATAATATAAATAAGATTGGGAAGAAGGATTGGAATGCTCTTTTTGGAGATATCCCGGAGAGCTATGCTTTTTATAAGACTTTAGAAAATTCCGAGCTTGTGGGTTTTAAGTTTTTTTATTTGGTTATTTATCGGGATAGCCGCATTGTGTTGATTGCCCCGTTATTTAGCGCTGATTTTAATCTGGATATTTCTTTAGAGGGACCGGTTTCTAAAATGATTAAGCTTATCCGCCGGATATTCCCGCGCTTTCTAATCCTTAAAATTATTTTTTGCGGGTCTCCTTTTGCAGAGCATGGGGTTTTGGGTATTAATAAGGATGATCAAAACAGCTTTGATTTGGTTTCGGTATTATTAGAAGGTTTAAATGCTTTAGCTGTTAAAACTGGTTCGACTCTGGTGATTTTCAAAGATTTTTTAAAGCAGGATGTACCATTTTTAGGTGCTTTGAGGCGGTATGGATACTCTAAGGTAGAAAGCTTTCCTACGGTATCCATAGAGCTTAATTTTGCTTCGTTTGAAAAATACCTTCAAAGCCTGGGTAAGTCTACGCGTAAAAATTTAAACAAGAAGCTAAAACAGGCTTATAGTCGGGCGAATATAGAAGTCAAGGTTGTCCAGGATGCCGCAGGCCAGATTGACCGGATAGTTGAACTTTATGAGAATACCTATCGGGCAAGCGTATTTAAATTTGAGCACTTAAGCCGAAAATTTTTTCTTCAGGTTAGCCGTGATTTATATCCGCACACCCGTTTTTTCCTTTACTATGTCGACGGAAAACTGGCGGCTTTTAATCTTTGTCTCATTTATCCGGATTTACTGATTGATAAATATATCGGTTTCGACTATGATATATCTAATTATTACAATCTATATTTTGTCAGCTGGGCTTATAATATTAAATGGTGCATAGAAAATCGCCTGCACCATTATGTTCCGGGGGCGTCTAATTATTCACCAAAGATCAGGATGGGAGGTAAACTTATTACCCTTTATGCTTATTTAAAGCATAAAAATGTGTTTTTTAATTTTCTGCTTAAATTGCTTATTCCGTTTTTGAAGCCGGATAATTTTGATGAAGATGCCAAGAGATAAGTTATATGTTTAAGAAGAATATCACGCTTAAGATATTGTTATTGCTTATTGCCAGCGATGTGTTTGAGACCGCTGTGCACTTCTTTTTTAAAAAAAGCGTTTTAACTCAATCCGGGTTTCAGGTCACTGGCTTAGCTAGCGCGCTAGTTTTTTTAAAAGCAATTTTATACTCACCGTTTTTATGGGCAGGGTTATTTACAGTAGTTGTAGTATTTATTATTTGGTCGACGATTTTGACAAAAATAGACCTAAGCGTGGCAGTGCCAATTGCCAGCCTTAGTTATATTCTTGTCCCAATAACTTCGATTATCTTTTTAGGTGAGAAAGTTACTGTTTTAAGATGGGTTGGTATCTTACTAGTTCTTGCAGGAGTTATCTTTGTTTCTTTAAGCAGTAAAGAGAGGATGGTACATATTAAATGAGAGAAGGACTTTCGATTGTTCTTTTCTTAATTGCTTTAACCAGCTTGTTCGATACGATCACCCAGTTATTTTTGAAGTCCGCAATAGACTCTCTGAATTTTACACCTTCATTTAATATTGTTAAGATCTTTACGTTTATCGGGCGCCTGTTGATTAAGCCCCGTCTTTGGTTAGGATTTATTTTTAGCATAATATCTTTGTGTATATGGTTGCTTGTCCTTTCAAAGGCAGATCTTAATTTTGCTTTTTCTGCCGATAGCATGCACTATATCTTTATCGCCGTGGCTTCCAGATTAGTCCTGAAGGAGAAATTCACCTCAATGCGTTGGCTGGGCACAGGGTTGATTGTTACAGGAATCGTTTTGATAAGTTTAAGTTAAGGGGAAGGCATGGATCCGAAGATCGTGTCATTATCAATTTTTATTATTGCTTATATATCATTCGTGATTTTTTCACATAAGCGCACTCTGGTTGCTTTGGGCGGTAGCCTGCTGCTTATTTTAACCCAAACTATATCTTTAAAAGAGGCATTTTGGGCGGTTAATTGGAATGTGATGGGCATATTTGTGGGCACGTTAATTTTGGCCGATGTTTTTATGCAAAGCCGAGTGCCTGCTTATTTCGCCGAAATAATCGTTGATAAGGCCAAAAGCACTCTTTGGGCAATACTGTTTATTTGTTTGTTAACCGGATTTATCTCTGCGTTTGTAGAGAATGTGGCGACGGTTTTAATTGTCGCTCCCATTGCTTTAACCTTAGCTAAAAAACTTAAAATAAATCCTACCAAGATGATGATTGCGATTGCTGTTTCAAGTAATCTTCAGGGGGCAGCTACTCTGATCGGGGATCCTCCGAGTATGCTTTTAGGGGGGTTTGCTAAAATGAATTTTGAGGATTTCTTTTTTTACCAGGGCAGGCCGAGTATCTTCTTTGCTGTAGAGTTGGGCGCTTTTGTTTCTTTCTTTGTGCTTTATTTTATATTCAGAGGACATCAGGAAAAAATGCAACTTATCCGAATAGAGAAAGTAAAATCATGGGTGCCGACGGTTTTATTAATAGGTTTGATTGTTTTGTTGGCGCTTTCTTCATTTTTTGATACGGGCTTTAGCTATCTGGCCGGTATAATTTGTATGGTTTTCGGCGTCATTGCCCTGACTTGGGAGAAGTTTATTAATAAAGCTTCGATTGTTTCAGGAATCAAGAAGCTCGATTGGGATACTACATTTTTCCTGATCGGTATTTTTGTTATCGTAGGGGGGATATCGCTGACCGGATGGATTCAAGTTTTGGCTAATTATTTGGCCGGTCTTGTCGGAGCAAATATCTTTCTTGGCTATACTGCTTTAGTGTTTATTGCGGTTATTCTCTCGGCCTTTATTGACAATGTTCCTTTTTTGGCGACGATGCTTCCGGTGGCGATTATTATGTCTGATAAGTTACAAATTAATCCTTCGCTATTGCTTTTTGGTTTGCTTATTGGAGCCAGCCTGGGAGGCAATATTACTCCCATCGGGGCTTCAGTTAATATTGTTGCCTGTGGTTTACTTAAAAAAGAAGGTTATCCGGTTAAATTCAGCGATTTTATGAAGATCGGGATTCCTTTTACCATTGCCGCGGTAGGTGTCGGGTATTTATTTATTTGGTTTATCTGGAGATGAAAAATTCAATAGTTTCTCAAGTTTATGGCAATAGTTAGATAGATTTAGAGGCAAAATTTTGTTCTTCCTACACCGGGGATTGATAAATACCAACGATCAACCCAACGGTTGAGAAATGAAGCAGTCACCGGAATTATTAGTGATAATTCCACCTGTCCGAGAATTGCAAATAGGCTTAACCGTACCTTTAATACTACCGGCTCTAAATCAACCATTGACCGATGGAAGCATGAGGCAGCAGATAAATTAAGCTTCAAAGAAATAATCTCCCGGCTTAACTTCTCCGGCATCCTCTGCATTGATGAATATAAGCCTAAACGAGCTAATGGTTATGATCTAATAGATTCCGATTCCAAGACCTCAAGGATACTCTATCTTGAAAAAGCTTACGGCTTAGGCCGTGGTATTGTCAAAGAGCATTTTGCGACGGTAAAGGCCTTAGGAATCAACCCTTGGGCCATTATATTTGATATGCGCGCCTGTTTTCCTAAAGCAGCTAAAACGGTATTCGGTAAAAATATTATTATTCAACATGACTA
>PCWB01000005.1 GCA_002796135.1 Candidatus Omnitrophica bacterium CG11_big_fil_rev_8_21_14_0_20_41_12 | reverse complement strand
ATAAATTACCCGTATCCAATTTAGGTAAAGAAAGTTTCCAACATGAGCAATATGAGTCAACTGGTCAGCAACATAAAGTTGCCGGAGCTACAGCAACTGCTGGAACAGCTGAAAAGATAATGTTAATTAAAACTGGCGCTAAACAGGTTATAAGGTTTGGTACCAGTGAAGTTGAAAGAACTAATAATTTTGCCTCTGATACTGGTGTTGAGGAATTAGTCTCAAGGATTGGTGAGAAGGGAACTGTAATATTTGTTCCTGATGCAACTACGCGCGCAGAAGTAGTAGATGCAATAAAAACTGCTCAGGCTCAAGGCAGGTTTTCTGGTAGAGAAATTCGAGAAATTAAAGGAGATACTCTTAGGGAGAGTAATGGCGAAAATGGCGAACCTATAAAAGGCGCTGACAGTATTCTTAATTATGAGAACGAAGTAGGTCCTGGCAGATATATTGTTGTTGCGGAACAAAGGGCGACTAGGCAGATAGGCTTTTCTGGAGATGTCGATGCTATTGTTTACAGGGCAGAGAAATGGGCGGGTGAAGATCTCGTACACACAGTTCACAGAACTAAAAGGAATGCTGGAGAAAAAGGCGACGTTACCTTGATAGTAAACGAAGCTGAGGCGGATAGGGTTATTGATGCAACTAAAAAATCAATAATCTTGTTGGAAGATTTCGGGTATGAGGGTGCTAAAGAATTGAGGGTTAAACTTGAAAACGTAAACACAGATATTTTTGAAAGATTAAAACTCGCTACAGATATTAATCAAATTAGCAAGCTTTCTGAAAATGCAAGACATAATGCTGGAACTGTGATTAGTGAAGCCTTCTCAAGTAGAATTCTAGAAGAGATAGTTAGGGTAACTTCTGATCGCACTGATCTTAAGATCCTTGAAGATACTAAAGCAAAAAGCAGGGCTGGATTTTACGATCGTACAGCTCCTGAGTTAGTAGATCATGCATTATCTGGCCAAGAGGCAGTAGAGACGATGACTAAACATACATTGGAGAGCGCAATAAGAATGTGGGAGGACGCGCTATCTTCTAAAGAAGGAGGAAGAGGGTTATCTGGGGAAACAAGAAATAGAGTAGAGCAGAATCTTAGTTTTGCCAGAGATAGGCTAAGTAATTTAAGCAGAGAGTTCTTGGAAGTAGAAGCTTCAAGAGATGGATTGAATCGTCCTCCGGAATCTAGAGGTACACGCAATAAAAGCGAATATGATGCAGTTATAGCAGTAGCTAAAGAGATAGGAAAAGATATTCTTCCTGCGAGGATAGTCGATTCTTTAAGTGATTATCCACAGCAATTGCTTGGCGCTAGGCAGCTTCCTTCGCAGGCAAGGGATCTGTTGGGTGGAGATGCTGTTGATAGAGACAAAGCATTTCTTGATGCTCCATCTAATGCGTTAACAGTTGGTCCAAACGGAAGATTGAGTACTCTTAGAGGATTACCCTTTGCGCAATTAGTTTCTGAAGTGCAAAACCTTTCTGCTAATGATCTTCAGGCGTTAAGGGCTGTTGGTATTATTGATGTGCCTGAGCCAGTAGTAACTGTAAACTCGGTAGGATTAACACCAGTAGCAGTGGCTGAGGGACAGTCTCCTGCGGGGACATTCCAAACGACTAGTTTAGCCCCTCAGGTGGCGTTTGGTGTGGTACGTCAGCTGCATGAAGTAGGGCTTCCTTTAGCTCAGGCAGTGCCAGTGGTTTTGGAGGCTGGGCACTTAAATTTAGCTTTAGGCAAATTAGAAGGCGGTGATGCTCTTCGGATCACTTTGCCCGATTTAGCTAATATTCCTGAAATCGGGACAGTAAAACCGATTGTTGGTGGACTTGTTGCGACGCACAAAGATTTAGAAGCACTGGAAGCGGCAAAGAAAACCCTGGAAGGATTAGTGGGGGATGATTCAGCAGATGCTGCCGCCAAGGTTGTTGCTGAGAAAGCTGTGGCCAACGCAGAACGCAACTTAGAGAGAGATAAGATAGATTTCTTGAGAGTACTAAGTATGCGAATAACTACTCCTGCTGAGTTAGTATTGCGTAGGGCTAAAGAACAGGGTTCTCCTTTATACGAATTATTGCGCCATACCTATGGGCCGTTGATTGATAGTTTAAATGATATGCGGGCGCAATTAGAAGCGCCAACTCGCGGATTCATAGCAAGAAGGAAAATCGGAAGAGCATGGGAGGCATTAAATGATCAGCTTACCTGTACTCCCGTATCTCAATTTGCTGGTTTTAACGATAATTTTTATGATGTAGTTGTATCTTTTGGCGGGGTGACTTTAAATACCTCCGATAGCATAGACGAATTTAATAGGCTGATGCTAGCAGTGCTTGGGGTACCTGGGCTTGCGAGATCTGCGAATGCGACTATTCAAAAGATAGGTGCTGAAGCGCAAGTGCGTGCTACAGAATATCAAGAATTGAGGGTGCTTAATGCCGGTCATATGGGTAATATTAATAGATTTATAAGCGACGTTTTAGGCCCAACAATAAGTGAACACGCAGATGCAGATAAGGTTATAGCTGTATTTGGGGCTGGAGGGATGAACTATATTAGTTTAAAGATACTCGCCGAAAAATTCAAAGAAGTAGTCCTTATTGATATAGCTGATTTGGATATGGATATGGCAATAGGGAGTCTCCCGCCAGAATTACGCAAAAAAGTAACTTCTAGAGTTAGGGATCTTTCTTTGATCGGAGACTATTTTATGTCTGATCACACTCTCAAGGGAAAATTACGGCGGGCTATAGGTAAAACTGCTCCTGGCAGAGTAGAGCAAATCATCAATAAATCAAAAGACGCTGATACGGCATATACTGAGATAATTAAGCTTTTTACTGATCAATCCCTGTTTGATCAGTTAGCCAGGGAAACGCTTGATATGCCTGATGCCGAGTTTGACATTACTATTTCTGATTTAGTAATGCATGAGCTAGTAGCTTCTATAACTAATCAGGTACTGGCTTTAGGAAGCGCTAAATTTCATGAAGCCTGGACAAAGAAATTCGATTTAGCAGGTTACAGTATACCTGGGGGAGTATCTAGTGGAGATACTGCAGATAAAGCGCAACTTTTGGGGTGGGGAGATGTCTGTAATACCTTAAGTAGAAAAGTGATGCAGAAGTATGTTCATGAGCAGGCACGAGTAAGCGCTGAAACAGCTATATTTGTTGTTCCGGAGACAGTGGAAATTCCTTTAGCTAAAGACAGTCTCGGAACAAATAATTTATTACCTACAG
>PCWB01000049.1:4989-17569 GCA_002796135.1 Candidatus Omnitrophica bacterium CG11_big_fil_rev_8_21_14_0_20_41_12 | reverse complement strand
GAACATTTCAAAATCAGTTTCAGAGACATTGACTGACGCGGAAAAGCGGAATGAAGAATTGGAACAAGAGGTTGATTCTCTAGAGTTCCAGAAGGAAAACAGCTTTAAAGCACCCCCTAAAGAGTGGATTAATCACCGGTTGGATAGCTTGCGAGATACGCTAACTAAGAATACCATCTCCTCTGCCTTAGCGCTTAAAGAACTCCTCGCGCCTATAAGCTTAGAGCCGATCTTGACTAAAGAAGCTGATTTTTATCAGATTTTTGAGGGAGATGAGAGGAATTTTAAGCCTTATTATGTCGCCCATACAAAAATTCGAACCCTCGCGCTCTTAGATGATGAGCACAAAGGTTCGAATTGGTATCAATTTCGGAGAGGCTGGGATTTGAACCCAGGGACCCGATTGCTCAGGTCAACTCATTAGCAGTGAGTTGCTTTCGACCACTCAGCCACCTCTCCAGAATCTCAATTGCGCTTGGCGCGTTTCTTCTTAAAAAAATCCTTTAAAATGCTGCTACACTCTTTACGTAAAATACCGCCGGTAACATTAATGCGGTGATTTAATTTTTTATGGTTGGTAATGTTAACTACTGATCCGCTTGCTCCGGTTTTAGGGTCATGTGCACCAAAATATAAATTATTTATCCGCGCCAGGACCAATGCCCCTGCGCACATGCTGCACGGCTCAATTGTAACATAGAGGCTAGTCTCGTTCAACCACTTTGTCCCAAGATAGCTCGTGGCGCTGGTTATCGCGATCATTTCAGCATGAGCAGTGGGGTCTTTCAGGCGCTCAATCTGATTATAGCCGCGGGCAATGATTCTATCCTTATAAACGATCACTGCTCCGACCGGAACTTCGTCTTGATCAGCAGCAATTTGAGCCTCTTTCAAGGCCTCAGACATAAAAAATTCATGGGGGTTGACCATAGAAATATGCGCCTGGCAGGAATCGAACCTGCAACAACTTGCTCCGTAGGCAAGTGCTCTATCCAGTTGAGCTACAGGCGCAAACTTAAGATAATTATAGAATTAATTCTTTAGCCTATTGGGCAATTCAATATCAGGATATTTATCTAATATTTTTTCAATTACCACCTGGGCAGTATAATTAGAGACAACTCCGGATATCTCTTCGAATTTTAATAAAAAATTATCAAGAACCTGTTTTGGATCAATAGAAAATGAGGTTATTTCTCCACCTTCGCTAAGTTGTATACCGTCAACACTACGTGCTTTTTTTATCGCAAGCTGGCCTAATATTTCTATTTTACTTTTCAAAATGGTGTTTATTATCTCTTTATAAACGTTTTCATCTTTCATGTTTATATCCTCATTTTATAGCTTTAAAACCAAAATAACTGGCACAGATAAAACATGTAGAACCTAACGTTAGGAGTATACCCATTGTTATCATGAGGGTATACCCAGAGATAATATTAAAGACATCGGCTAATTCGGCTATGGAATGAACAAATACCGCAAAGAAGATACCCACTAACAGAAACTTCAGCATCTTACCTAAATGTCCTCCTATTTTTATTGCCACTAACCTTAATAGAATCATCGCAACAGTAGAACTAACCACCGCTATACCAGCTGTAATTACTGTGATCCCCATATATCCTCCTTCTTTAATTCACCTAAAAATTAATCTGTTTCCTGTATTTATACGCCTAAATCAGATAGAAACTACGAACGCAAAAGTTTAATTATTTTATCATATTCCAAGGATAAATCTATACGGATTTTAAGCAATTTTCCAGACCAGCTGTTTATACTGATCAAGCATGCGATAGGTATTAAACTGTGAGGATGTACAAATACATTCAATCATCATATCGATCCATCCGGAAGATACATCCAGCTTACCCCTCTGGTTGGTTTTATAATATAAACCAATCATCTCCTCCATAGCCGAATACAGCTCTGCGGAATCCTCGTTCATATGCAAATCAAATTCATTTCCTACGCTGCCTTCAGCATTTTTATACCCGAAGAATGCGCCGATCTTTTTATCCGTGACTTCAGCCATCCAGCCGTCGACCGTACTCATCTGCAGGACAGCATTTAAGATCGCTTTCATCCCGCTTGTTCCGCTTGCCTCAAAAGGCGGCAGAGGATTATTTAACCAGACGTCGACGCTGGAAGTAAGCATCTTGGCGAGTGCAATATCATAGTTCTCCAAAACAATTATTTTTAACTTATTATAATCCTCATTCAATTTATCGACTTTATCCATCATTTCATTGATATAAGTAAAACCCAGATTATCATTGGGATGAGCCTTGCCTGCCAAGATAATCTGTAGAGGCCCGATTTTTTCTGCAATCTGCACCAATCTGTTAATATCATGTAAAATAAGACTCGGCCTCTTATACGCGGCCATCCTCCTTGCCCAACAGATCGTAAACAAATTTTTATCCAGCGACCATTTCTCCAAAAGTTTAGAAAGGCTGGCTTTATTTTCCTGATGCGCCTGCCATAATTGCGCGCGAAAATCGAGGTTAGTTTTAAGCTCATGCGCCCGGGACAAGATCATCGGATTGCTTCTAAAATCAGGAAAGGTTGCCGGGAATTTTTCAAATAACTCTTGGAAACTCTGCGACATCCAGGTATAAGGATGCACGCCGTTAGTAACATACTGTACCTGATCTTTATACCGAGGAAACTGAATATGCATTACCTTCTGATGATTATGGGAAACCGCGTTAATCGACGAAGATATGTTCATAGAGAGTAAAGTAAGATTAGCTAGCCCTGAGCGTTCCTTTCCGAATCTATCAATAATATCCACGTCTTCTTTTTTGAGCACCTTATTCAGATCATCAAAAGAAAATTTATCATGGCCGGCTTCAACGGGAGTATGACAAGTGTAAACAAAATTACTTTTAAGCTTCTCCATCTGATCATTCTTTAAGCCCCGCGCTTTAGCCACAAAAGCAAATACGGCATGGCCTTCATTAAGATGGTACTTGTCGATATTATAGCCCAATTCCTCTAAGGCATTTACCCCCCCGAAACCAAGCACCACTCTCTGTAACAACTTCAAAGATACATTATCGCTGCGGTAGAGCTGATCAGTTAACTCTTTTGCAAACTGGCTATTATTATCGATATTAGAATCCAATAATATCAACGGGACAACTGCATCATGCTCATGGCTATAAACATAATACTTCCAGAGCTTGATATAGACATCTTCGTTTTTAAGAAAGATTTTAATTTTATTCTTTAAAGGGACGAGGCCCGGATAAGTATAAGGATCCCAATGCATCTTCTCAGGCGCCTGTCCGTATTTAAACCAAAATTTCTGTCTAAAGTATCCAGAGCTCCAAAGGATTCCGATTGCCGCCACGGGAAGCTTATAATCAGCCATGGTTTTAACCGTATCTCCGGCCAAAACACCCAGCCCTCCGCTATAGATAGGCAGGTCGATAACATTATTTTGATGCAACGCAAAAAAATAATCTGCCACGCGAAAATTAGAAAAAACAGCATTCTCCGGGACTTTGTTGCTGGGACCCGACGCCAGCTGGCTGGAGAATTGGTTGTAACAGCTAGTGGCTAAGCCATATTCCATAGAAAAATAGGCAATGCCTGCGTTTTTTTCTGAACGCAGGCGCTTTTCGGCCTCAACAATACTTTTCAGAGGCATGCCGAAATAAGAGCCATCTTTGATATCTTTGGCATAATGGCCGTCATAATCATCGACTTGTACTAATGAATAAAACTCTTTAATTAATTTATTTTCTTCCATAACTTTTTATTTCCATCTGAAATGTAAATAGACCCTTCCCCAGCCTTTATCGGTTTTTTCCAGCCTTGAATAAAGCCTCCGGATCTCTTTTTTATTTAAAAAATTAAGGATGCGTTTTTTTACGCTTTCAGCAGAAGTGCCGTAGGCAATTTCAACTATACTTGCACGCCCATCTACTGCTCTCTGCAGAATCTCAGATATTTTTTCTTCCATATCCGGAACTGGCGGGAAAAGATTAAGCTTTAATTTCATTTCTTATGACTAAACGGGGTTTTACGTTTTTTAAAATTAGATTGCGTACGGCTATCACTACTTTTACGCCAAGGCTTAGCTGCGCCTTCAGGTTTTTTCCATGAGCTTGATTTAGCCCCAGGTTTTTTCCAGGGATTTGATTCAGTTTGAGGCTTTTGCCAGGGCTTAAGCTCGCCCACCGGTTTAGCAACATATGCTTCCGATCTTGGTTTCTTACGCCAGCGCATCGGATTAGATTTATATCTACGTTCTCCGGCAGGGGCAGTAATACCGGCACTCAGGCGTTTTTTCATATAACTGATTGTACGCCTACCCTCTCTATATTTCCCTGTCCGTTCAAGACCCGAACGTTGCTTATTCTCAACTCTAAAAGACTCCTTCTTTGATTTCTTAGCTAAAGCAACCATAACATTGATCGGCCTACCCAGTATTTCCTTGCCATTTAAAGACGCAATTGCAGATTCTGCCTCTTGCTCATCAGGCATTTCCAAAAACCCGAATCCCCGCGATTTATTGCCTTTTTTCTCCATCACAATAACTACAGAAGAAACTATTCCAAAAGCCGCAAAAGCCCTCTGAACATCAATTTCTTTAGCTTCAAAAGATAAATTACCGACGAATATATTCATTTTAACCTCTTATTCACTTATGCTTCAAGCTCAGCGCTTTTTCTATCTTTGCAATGAGCATATCTTTACCTGCGGGTTTTGAAATATAATCTACCACTCCCACCCTGTATGCCTTAAGCTTATCTTCATTTTTATCCAATGCCGAAACAATAATAATCGGTATCCCTGCCCCAACGAAATCATTATTAAGCATCTCACAAACTTCCACGCCGCCAAAAGCCGGCATCAGCATATCCAGCAATATAACATCCGGCATAAAGCTATGCACACGCAAAACAACTTCCTTTGAGCTCGATAATGTCATAACCTCATAATTATCTGTTTCTTCCAGATTTAATTTAGTTATTGTAAGGTAATCCTCTTCATCATCAACAACTAAAATTTTCTTTTTAGCCATCATCGCCCCCCATCTGTTATTTTGAAAGTAACGATCACTTTGGTCCCTTTGCTCTCCTGGCTCTTTATCTCCAAGGACCCCTTGTGCATCGTCATAATATTCTTTGATATTGATAAGCCTAAGCCTGTTCCGCTCCCGGGATCTTTAGTGGTAAAGAACGGCTCAAAAATCTTCATTAAATTTACCTGAGAGATCCCTACGCCCGTATCCTCTATCTCTGCCACGACAACATTCTCCCCCGGTTCAAAATTATTTTCTCCGGAGATAACCATAACATCATTAAATTTGTCCAACCGCAGCTGGTAAGTACGTACAAAAAGATCCCCGCCACCGGGCATCGCATGAACCGCATTGATTAATAAATTTATAAACACCTGCTCTATTTTACCCTTATCGACCAGAACCTTGGGCAGGTCTTTCCCCAGCTCCCGGATGATTTTTATTTTTTCCAGCGTAGGAATATGCTTGATCAACATTAAAGAATTCTCTAATAGCGCATTAAGATCTTCGGGGTTTTTCTCTAATTTACTTGATCTTGAGAAATCAAGGAGCACCCGGATGATGTTATCGGCCCGATCGATATTATCCCGAATCATCCGCAGAGCTTCAGAAGCATTCTTCTCCGAAGGAAGCAGTTTACCTTTTAAGTATTCGGCACTCTGTTTAATTATACCCAACGGGTTTTTTACCTCATGGGCCACCCCGCTAGCCAGACGGCCGATAGCATTAAATTTCTCAGCCTGAATTAAAGCATCCTGCAATGACTGCAGCTTTCCGTAAGCCTCTTTCAATTCCACTGTCTTCTGCTTCTCCATCTCCAATAAATGCTTAATTTCCCGGATATCTTTAGAAACAATGATTATATCGCGCGATCCTTGATGTATCTCACTCATCAATGAAACAGAGAAACTAATCGCAATTTTATCGCCCGATTTAGACTTATAAGTTGCCTCAAGATTACGAATTACGAGCTTCTCTGTTATCTCCTTTATCGCAGTTTCATTAAAAAATTTGGCTGTTGCTTCATCAAATAACGAGGTAATCGGCTTACCAATAAGTTCATCCGGGCTATAGTCCAAAAGTTGAACTAACGCCGAGTTGACCATCTTTATTTTTCCACTTGAGTCTGCTACAACCAAAGTATCAATCATGGAACCGATAATATCTTCAGTATAACTTTTTGCCTCGGCCAAATCTTTAGTGCGGTCATAAACTTTCTTTTCCAAGGTTTTAGCCCATTCCTGCAATTCATCTCTTGATTTCTTCAGGTCTGTGACCATCTTATTAAAAACAGTACCCAACTGTCCAATTTCATCAGCAGATGTTACTTGCACCTGTCTGAATAGGTCTTGTCTTTCTATAATATGTTTAACCGCATCAGATATTTTTATAAGCGGCCTAAGCACTATTTTACGCAGTGAAAAATAAAGTGTAACTAAAATAAACAGAAATATTAAACCAAATAACAATATGTTTTCGGTTGTCCGTTTCTTAATTATCTGATAGGCCTTCTCCAGAGAGATCAGCGAAAAGAAAGCCCCCATCGGCTTGCCCACCTTGACATCATGACAAAAAAGACAGCTTTTATCAGCCCTGATCGGGCTGCCGTATCTTATGAAAGGTTGACTTTTCCCATTAATGTTAAGAAAAATTCTCTCCTCGATTGTCTGGCCGGAAATCACCTTCTGCTCTATTTCATTCTGAGGCAATGACCCTAATAAGGACCTGTATTTTTCCTTAAATTGTTTATCCAAAAATGATTCAGCTAAGCCCGGCGCATGAACTATCCTGACCTCATAAACATCATCTTTATTTAAATCTTTCATCGCATCTTGTAAGATATTCTCTACATCCAGAACCCCCAAAGTTACCAGAGTAAAAAGAAAATTTTCAATATTTTTATTCAGCATTACAGCCTTAGCATGCACATCATCAAAGAGCATAACCCTTTCAGATCTGATAAAATGCGCTCCTGTCAAAAACATGCTTAACAACAGAATAACGCTGACGATAATAATTATTTTTACAGAGATTTTATTCCACATAGTATTCTTTAAAAAACGGTTTATTTTTTTAACTCTTTAACTATATAGACACGCAAGGGGCAGCGGCAAAAATATCCGGTACCGAATGCTACGGCAAATATGCAATCCATAGGATCTGCTTCAAGACAATCGATATACTTTATCAGCCCTCTGTCTTTTGCTTTACAAATATTCTCAAGCCCTGCTTTATAGCACTTGAAATCTTTAGGACATTTGAATTCGGCCATAATCTTCTCTATTTTTTTCTTACATTCCTGGCTTATGTTCATATATTTGGCTCCCTGGGCTATCTCATCACTTTTTTAAACTTTAACTTATTATAGCACTTTTGAATTTAAAGTAAATCCTCTTATCATAGACGAGCTTAAAACCAATACAGGAAGGTTAAATATTGTATACCGGTAATTATAGGGGCCTAGAAAACCTTACCCCCAGTGATCCTTATCTGCGGTAAAGGCAAATTCGCCTCTTTAATCCTTCCTTAATTTTTCAGAGACTCCGATCGGCGTGGAATATTTTAATACAACAACGTAGCTAGAGACGATAAAAGTAATAATTGCCGTAAGCTGTATCAACTGAGAAGCTTTATGCGTTATATTCCCCAGGCTAAATGCCAAAATGGCAACTAATAAAGAGAACTCGCTAAGCTGCCCCAGACGAATCCCGATCTCTTTTGCAAACGGAGGCTCTTCCCCCATCAAAAGAAAAAACTTTCTAAACATCCAGGGTTTAAATAGCAGAAAAACCAGTGAAAAAATCACAACCGGCCAGAATATCTCCCTCATCACCCATAATTCAAGTTTTGCACCCAAAGCAAAGAAAAACAACACTAAAAAGAAATCCCGCAGAGGTTTTAATTTCTCTGAGATGAAAAAGGAAATCGGGTGCCTGGCGATGACCACTCCGGCAAAAAATGCTCCAGTCTCATAAAAAAGGCCCATATAATTAGAAATGCTCGCTATACCAAAACACCATGCCAGGCCCAGGACAAACAATGCTTCCTGTAAAAGCTCAACCTTAAGCATGATCTTCCTTAAAATAAACTCTTCGATAAGAAACAATAACGTGACAAACGCCACAAGTTTTACCAGTAATATCCCAAAACTAAACAACGCACCTTGAGAAGAACCCAGGCAGCGGATAAAGACAAGTACTAAAACAGCAATTAAATCTTCAAAAATTAATACACTTATGCAAAGAGCGCCCATTCTTTTCTGATGCAGCGTAGTTGTGGGAAGCAATTTAACCGCTAAAATTGTACTGGAAAACATCAGAGCTAAACCAATGCACAAAGAATCCAGCATATTAAAATTAAATATCCGGGCCAAAATAAAAGCTATGGAAAAAGAAGCAGCGCAATTGCTTAAAGTTACAACCGCAGTCTCGCGAAAAGAACTGATAAGCTTTTGAGGGTGTAAACACAGCCCAGCCATAAAAAGAAGCAGTGTGATGCCAAGATGAGAAATTGTTTCAATAAACTCCGCGTTTTTAATCCATCCAAGGCCCAGCGGCCCCAGAATAATACCGCAAACAATATATCCGATGATAATCGGCTGTTTCAAGAGAACAACCAGAAAAGAAAAAATCGCCGCCCCCACCATCAATATGCTTAAATCAATAATAAATCTTTCCATTATAATTTTATGTTGCGTAATCTAAGAGAGTTACCGATTACAGATACCGAACTGAAACTCATCGCTGCACCGGCAATCATCGGGCTCAAAAGTAATCCTAAGAATGGATAAAGTATACCGGCAGCAATAGGAACGCCGATGGCATTATAAATAAAAGCAAAAAACAAATTCTGACGGATATTACGCATCACTGCCCGGCTAAGCCGTAGTGCTTTAACAATCCCAAAAAGATCACCCTTAACCAAGGTAATCCCCGCGCTCTCAATTGCCACATCCGTTCCGGTGCCCATCGCCACACCGACTTCGGCTTCAGCCAATGCCGGAGCATCATTAATCCCGTCTCCAGCCATCATCACCTTTGCGCCTTCGCTCCTTAACTTCTTGACGATCTCCTGCTTATCTTTTGGCTCAAGGCCTGCGTACACATCAGTAATACCCAATTTTTTGGCAATGGCTTGCGCGGTTTTTTGATTATCTCCTGTTAGCATAACAACTTTCAGGCCCATCTTATGCAGCGCACTGATTGCATCAGGGGTTGTCTTTTTTATGGGATCTGAAACTCCGAGTATCCCCGCTGCCTGCCCGTCAGCGACGACCCAGATAACCGTCTCGGCTTTCTCTTGAAGCTGTTCAGAGTTCTTTTTTAATTCTTCCGGCAAACTTATTCCACTAGCTTCAATAAATTTTTGTTTTCCAAGTAAAACTGTCTTGCCGTTAACTTTACCATTGACTCCTGCGCCGGTTACGGATCCAAAACCCTCGACTGACGATAATACATAGTTTTTTTCTTTTGCATAATCAACTACGCAGCGAGCTAACGGATGTTCACTACTGGCCTCAATAGAAGCTGCAATACTCAACAAAGATTTTTCATCCCAACCACCTGCCAGAAAAATGGCAGTTACCTGCGGTTTACCGGCGGTTAAAGTTCCGGTTTTATCCGTAAGGATATGTGTAATCTTCTCACACTTTTCAATCGCCTCAGCATTCTTTATTAATACTCCTGACTGTGCGCCTTTTCCAACGCCAACCATAATTGACATCGGCGTTGCCAGGCCCAAAGCGCAAGGGCAGGCAATGATCAAAACCGAAATAGCGCTTATTAAAGCATACGCCAAAGTCGGCGCCGGGCCAAAGATAGACCAGATAATGAAAGCAATTACCGCACACCCTAAAACCACAGGCACAAAATATCCGGAAACCTGATCCGCAAGTTTCTGAATCGGCGCGCGGCTGCGCTGGGCATCAGCCACCATTTTAACAATTTGAGCAAGAAGCGTTTCCGAACCTATTTTTTCAGTTCTCATCACAAAAGTGCCTGTCTGATTAACTGTAGCGCCGATAACCCGGTCTCCTTCCTTCTTAGCAGCTGGCAACGGTTCACCTGAAACCATCGATTCATCAACTGTGCTTTTTCCTTCGGTAATAATCCCGTCCAAAGGCACCTTCTCTCCCGGACGCACCCTTAACAAATCACCTATTTTAATTTGATTAATAGCAACATCTTCCTCTTTATCGCTTAGAATACGATGTGCAACCTTAGCCGCAAGCCCAAGCAAGGATTTAATCGCCTGCCCTGTCCGGTTACGCGCCTTAGCCTCAAGAAGCTGACCCATCAAAACTAAAACTGTAATCACGCTAGCTGCTTCAAAATACAAACCGATCTGGCCATGCTGTTTCAATGATTCGGGGAAAATATTTGGGAATAAAATAGCTACCGCGCTAAAGCCATAGGCAGCGCCTACGCCCATAGCAATTAAAGTAAACATATTCAGGCTTTTATTTAAAATTGATTTGCCGGCTTTGATAAAGAAGATGTTTCCTACCCATAACACAACGGGCGTTGCGAAAATAAACTGCAGCCAGCGTGAAACTTCGGAAGAAATAACTGCTTTTAAACTAAGGGCGGGAATCATCTCACCGAGTGCCAGTAAAAAAACCGGAGCGGCTAAAATCAATCCGATCCAAAATTTCCGCGCCAAAATACGCGCTTCTTTATTGTCATCTTCTGTGGCAAGAGCGGCTTTTTGTTCAAGGGGCATGCCGCACTTCGGACAGTCTCCGGGAACATCCTGCTGGATTTCAGGATGCATCGGACAGGTATAACCTGTTTTATTTTTTTGCTCCATAATTACTCTCCGTACTTTATATCAAATACTCGAATTTAATTTATTATAAAATTCTGGCCAAGCAAAATATTTTCCGGGACACTCAGTTTTGGCCCCGGGAACCTGGCCATGCCCCATAATACGGCCCTCAGGGATTTTATAATATTTTCTTAAGATATTAACAAGATAGGCTAAAGCATCCAGCTGCGTTTTAGAAACTGTTTTTTTACTAAAATTACCCACCAGACAAATGCCGATCCCTTTGGAATTCATATCTGAGGCCCGACAATGGGCGCCTTTCTCCTGTTTTATCCAGCGCGGCGTTACCTCAATCTGGCCATCTCTCTTGCCATCGGTTCCGTTATCAATAACAAAATCATACCCTATACCCGCCCAGCCCTTGCGCTTGTGCAATTTATTAAAATTAAGTGAATTACCTTCATCCGTTGCGCTATGGTGGATGATAATATATTTCCATTTATTCGAAGGGTACAGAGCAATTACCGGCTTTATCGGCGCTGCCTGCGGAACAATCAGGCGCTGGCCGATCTCTAATTCTTCGGGTTTCTTTAGGCCATTTACCCGGACAAGCTCCTCTATTTTAACATTATACATCTTGCTTATGCGCCAGAGAGTCTCTCCGGGGGCTACGACATGAAAAACATCCTGTCTTAAAAAGGGGCCGGTTGGCTGCGTATAGATCTGCGGGCCGCTAGGCACCGTCGGCTTAATCGGTACTCTTGCGCAAGAACTTAAAATAACCGTTAAGCCTATAATTATCCATAAGTTTGAGGCCCTGCTCATATTTATCCTAAATAGTTAAATACACTAAAATCTTAAAAAAATATCCGCTAATTTGATATGACTTTCTCAAAATGCTGGTAATCTTTTAGGGATTTCCAATTCCCTCCCCAAGTCCAGCCCAGACGGATAAAGCTTTTTACAACGGAAGAATCAGAGCTAAGCGTTCCCAGTTTACGTATATCATATACCGCATTAGGCGGTAATACAATACCCCCTTTAATATAAGGATTTTGCACCGGATTAATATCAATAGCAAAGCCATATGCATGCCTAGAGAGAGATTTACCCCCGGTTACCTTTCTATAATTAAATGCAGAGGTATTATTGGCGAGCATCGACTGGTTATCATCATTCCATTTTCCATCCTTAAGGAACCGGCTGGAGGAGATAGGAATAACAGAGGCAATCGGGAACTTACTTTCCAAAGCTATTCCAAAAACCTCACGAATATCTTTGATAAGCCTCTTATCTATGAGGAGTTGACCCTGATGTATTTTACCGTCAAATGAATAGTAAAGCAATTCCACTAAGCCCTGTTTTGCTTTTAATTCAGGCGGGGCATATTTCTTTAACGCCTCGGATAATGTGATATTGCTGTCGATAATTGGATTCTGCAGGGAGCCGGATACAGGTTGCTCAAGCTTTACCGACGATGCCCTCTCTACGTCGCTAATCCACGTAGCGCAACCGGATAGAATCATAATCAACAGCAGGAGCAAGCATACCGGATATTTCTTGAACATATTTAATCTGAATTTAAAAAACAGACCATCCAAACTTAATAACCCCAGAAGGAATGAAAGAAAGGGACCGTTTCTATTTCTTACAAAATAAATCGGTGGTTCTTTGATAATGTTCGAATGATCTTTGTTTAATCCACCGCGCCTGTCGGCGCTCCCACATCTTGCGTGCACCGTTCCCCCTCGCTGGGGCTCGGGGTCACTTGGCGCC
>PCWB01000049.1:3288-4898 GCA_002796135.1 Candidatus Omnitrophica bacterium CG11_big_fil_rev_8_21_14_0_20_41_12 | reverse complement strand
CCTCACCAAGCAGTTATAGCAACAAAAACCAAGGTTTATAAGGGTTCGTCCGCTTGCCGCTGCTATTTTCTAAAACCTACACAAACGCGGCAATGCCGCGCCTCTTGCGAACAACACTTTAAAGCCGACTGGCAAAATTTTGGTGAGGGCAAAATTTTGCCTGACCTATCCTTTTAGGCCAAAGCATAAAAAAAATCAAACGATATTAAGGGGAATCCTTACACTACAACCTCTATTATTTCACATTCTGTAGTGTAAGCCTAAGTTTATCTATATCTTCCTTAAGTAATGGTAACTCTCCTTCAGCCTTATCTATCGACCTCAAAACAGTTTGCTGCCATTTCCTAGGTAAAGAAAGAAACATTTGCCACATTTCTCTCTTATCTACAATTGTAGACGTATAAATAGCCTGTTGTAAGTCTTTTAAGTTCTTATCCGGCTTCTTTCTTAGTGGCGCAATAATCAGTTTATGAAGACAAAAACGAACCGGCGAAGGAACTTTTATTTTTAGGCCTGCATCCGTTATGGTTACCGATCCATCCAAAAGAAACCCAACGTGCCTTAGAGGAATAGCATCGATACCGAGTTTCTTAATTCTTATCGCCTTGTCAGTCCCTCCGCTTTTCTCAACTGTTATAAACTCTATTTTTAAATCCGCATTCCATAAAAATAATGAACCGTCTCGTTTAAAATCCGCCTCAAACCCTAAATCCTCTAATTGTTTTATAAAGCCCAAATGCTCTTTGCCATGGAAAGGAACGGGGATCAAGAAATCAACATCAAGGCTGCTTAGGGGAAACTTTCTTACTCCCAGGTAATCCTGGTACAACTTAAAACACCAACTGCCGATAAGCTCAACGCCTTCTTCAAAAAGGCCGTTATCGACAAATACCTTTAAGATTTTCCTAATCGGTTCAACCACGCTTTTTACCTTCGGATCTTTTAACTATTTTCAAAGCCTCGTTCACCTTCTTTAATTCCCGCTTTAAAACATTACGCTCTCTTATCTGCCTAATAATTGCTTCCGGATTATTTTTTCCCAGATACTTCTGAATAACTTTTTTATCTTTACGAAACTGTAAATAATAATATCTCTTACCGGATATCTCCCTCTCCTTAATGCTTCCAACAGGAAGGTTAAGCAGCCTCTTTTCTATTTTCTTCTTAACGTCTAAATAGTATTCTTTACTCTCTGATAATATGCCCTGCAATACCTTCATTTTTGGCTTCTCCTTTTACACTACATTATACCATAAAACAAAAAATGTAGTGTAAAGATATCTTAAAAAGAGCGCCGCCTCAATTTTTCGACGGAAGCTCGCTTCCGTCCCTTGTTTGAAGCAGCGCCCTATCCTTGTTGGTGGTGTTCTTGCGACGATATCAGAACTTTTTACCGCCAAAGTTTTACGCTAATTTCGTAATCTATCGCGTGCGTCTATCGTCTTGTTCGAACGATTTTTTAGCACCCTGATTTATTTTTACCGCTGTCGGCGCTCCCACATTGCCCGATTTGTTTTTAATATCCGGGAAAGCCGGTTAGTAATGAAATATCTAATAATGCCTCGCGCCTGTCGGCGCTCCCACATTTCCCGTGCATCAGTCGCCCTGCC
>PCWB01000049.1:183-3197 GCA_002796135.1 Candidatus Omnitrophica bacterium CG11_big_fil_rev_8_21_14_0_20_41_12 | reverse complement strand
TGCCGAGCCTCTTGCGTTTAGCACTTTAAAACCAACTGCTTGGCGGGGCGCGGCCCCCACCTCGCGCCCCGCCTGGCTATCTTTTCAAAAAACTGCCGCAATTTCTAGTGGGAGGAAAATAGGGCTTCTCCCTTTATTTTCACTTAGCATCGAAATTTTAGAACTTATAAATATCTGTATAAGTTGTTAATTCTGAGTTATTATCAACAAAAGACATTCCTTCATTTGTCAACATGCAATACTCTTTTTCAAAATCCAGAGAAATTAAACCTATCTTAAGAAGCTCACTAATAGCGGCAAGATATGTTGCATAATGCTGTGCGTTGGGAAATAACCTAAATGTCCAACGTTTACTATTATCATCTTTAAATGTTTGTTTTTGATATTTCCAAAGTGTCGCCAGTATTTTCTTTGCTTCAGGTGATAAGTTTCTCGAGGGTTCAATCAGCTGAGACTCTATAGGAGACGGCAATTTAGTTGTCAAACCTTGAGAACGTCCAGCACTGCGCGCACTGCGCGCTTCTATATCTCCAATCTTTATTTTTGTAAAAAACAGGGTTAGATATGGTGATATTCCTATAACCATAAGAATCAAAGTTATATTATCAACTCATTCTGGATTTTTTGCATGAATAACAATTAATATCAAACTAAAAAATAATATAAAAAAAGCTGCTAGCTTAGGAAATCTTTCTTTTTTTTCTTCATCCATCTTACCCCCTTATTTTCTTTACAACGCAAGAAGATGTTTTTATTTTTCAAAAATTAGAAGCGGCGTCATCTTTAAAGCTTATACGATTTACGATTCACTCTGTAAATAAACTAAAATTTCACCAATTCCAATATAAACTTGGGCAAAATTAACAAAATCTGCCTTGTATCCTCTATGAATAACATTATTTCTAATATCCCAAATGCTTCTTAATCTGTTTAATTTATTTTTTATATCTTCAAAACCACATATTTCTAATAATTCTATATAATCATTGATATTTGGCCTCATCTTCTCAACTATATATTTTGTTATTGAATCATCAATAGTCACCTTATCCTGAAGTCTCTTTGAGGTAATTTTTGAAATAAGACTCTCTAAAGCTATGAAAATAATAACTATGAGTTCAGAATATATAAAATCATTCTCATAAGGATTGATTCCAGACTCAATTTTAGATTCATATAATTCTCTGATTCGAGAACGGACCGACCATAAATAATACTCCAAGATTTCAATTTCATCACCCGGATCGCAAAAAGATCCCTTCGCTATATCTGGAATAGCTTGACAAAGCGGACAGGCGACTTTGTTTTTAATATTCTTCCCATCATAGAATTGCAAAATATCAAAATAAGAAATTTTTTGACCGCATTTTGAGCATTCCATATAGTTACCAACACCAAAACTCTCATAAATCTTTGCCTCAGTATCTTTTAATTTTTCTTTTAACTGATTAAATTCTTTTAAATCCATGTTTCCCTCTCATTTACAAAAATTAGAAGTGACCACTTTTTTACTACATGAATTATTCATCGCCAAAATAGTCAGAATCAATTCTTTTAATATCATAAGATGCTGTCTGCGTAACCCCAATATCATGATCTATCATCAATTTACTTAATTCATCGCCATCAATAAGTATGATTTTACTATCTACTTTTTTCGCGTACTGCATTGCGTCCTCTGTAAAATATGATGTTGTTATAAAAATGCCTTTTCGGGCATGCTGACCTTGCAAGGCACCTACAAATTTCATTATTTCTGGTCGCCCTACTGTCCCTTCCCATTTTTTCGCTTGGATGTAAATAACGTCAAGACCTAGTTTATCTTCTTTGATAATTCCATCAATCCCTTCATCGCCACTTTTACCAATCGCCTGCCCCGCATCTCGTCTTGAGCCGCCATAGCCCATTTTGACTAAAAGCTCTACTACCAGCTTCTCAAAAAACATAGCTGAGCATGACTTAATTTTACCCAATAAATCTTGAGCTAAAGCTTGCCTTAGTTTCTGGTAGCCATACTCTAGAGACTCTTCGGGGGTTTGCTGAACAGAAACTTCTCCGTCTTCGATTTCCTTAGATCCTTTTTTGACTGTTTGAAATTCAACGAATTCCGGATATTGTCGCAGAAATGCTACATTTATCTTTGGTGGATTTGATTTAAAAACATCTAGTCCTTTATCTGTTATAATAAAAACTTCTCTCTTTGGAGAATCAAGTAGACCTGCTTTTTTGAGATACGTTCTCGCCCATCCCACACGGTTATCAAAGATTTTTTGCTGACCACTAGGAAGAAGTTCTTGTAATTCAACCTCAGACACTTTGAAAAAGGATGCTAAACACTCTAAAGTTTCTTGCATTGTATGTTCTTTTTTATCAGAGGCAAGCTTAAGTAGCGGCAGCATTATGCTTTGATAATCTGGAATAGCCATATTGTCCTTTCTAGGTTAAATCATACTTTCTTTGAAGTCATTTAAATTCTCGCTTGGTTTAGGTTTTCTAAATACAAACAAATGTTCATGCATTATTAAATAAAAATCATATTTTTTAGCTTCGCTGCTCCACCTAGGAGTGGTCTGACAATTATGTTGAATCTTTATAATATCTTCTTTTAGGATAAACCCATTCTTTAGGAATAAACTCATAATATTAAACGCCAAAGGAATATAGTGCCTATGCCTTCTTGTATCTCCAATTAAAATGGCGCAGTAATGGTCTGGCTTTAGAACTCGATAGAAATCTTTTACAGCCAGCTCAAATTCAGCAATAAATTTGGAAAGGTTACCGATATTTGATAAATCGCCCTGAATTGGAATTTCAGAATACTTAATAATATTTAAATATGGCGGGTGAGTTGCAATAAGGTCTATTGAATCGTTGGCAATCTTTTCTAGTCTGCTGATTCTGTTTTTTATCGATGCAGACGATCAATCGCCAAAACTAAGCAAGAGGAAATATCTCTATGCGGGAATTATGGTCGGATTGATGCCTTTAATATGCGGAATGACTTTCTTAAGTTT
>PCWB01000049.1:0-147 GCA_002796135.1 Candidatus Omnitrophica bacterium CG11_big_fil_rev_8_21_14_0_20_41_12 | reverse complement strand
AAGAAAAAAAGAGCTGTTTTTAACCGGTATCATTGCCCTCGCGCTTTCTGTTCCTCAGCTGTATTTTATGAGAGATCCTTCTGGTAATTATCCGGCGTTTCTCCCCGGATATACTTTCGCACCAACGTTAGAAAATTTTCTTTTGTT
>PCWB01000014.1:3776-4975 GCA_002796135.1 Candidatus Omnitrophica bacterium CG11_big_fil_rev_8_21_14_0_20_41_12 | reverse complement strand
TTCCCGGAACCGTGGTCTTCGTAATAAAGATTGATGGGTGTGGAGTTTTCTTTTCCAACCGCGATGAAATTCATGGGGATCCTCCCATGAAAAGCCCTCTGTCAACAACAAACCGAGAGCCTTGTTTTAAAAATATTCATTACACACTGTGATGTGATGGAGCCGTTAACCTCCCATTCGAGCTCTGACGCTCATCATTCCGGTTCAAGCAGGGCGTCCCAATCTCCAAGGCGATCTTTCGATCAAGGATTATGCGGGCTTACCCTGTATTCGTTCACCATCAGTGCAAATCAACTTCATCACAGTTTTTAATTCAAAAAATACTTGCTGCTTTTCTATGCGAAAGCGCGCAACCTCATCGGATCGTACGGCACTCCCGATTTGAGTACGCCATAAGCGATCGTTAAAAGTTTTCGGGCTGTCGCGACAACTGCCCGCTTTTTACCGCGCCTCTTCTCGATCCTTTCAAAAAACTCCCGGATGGGACGAGCATCATGACTTATCATTCTTTGAATCGTGTGAGCGCATTGCAGCAGCACCTTCCGCACTTCTTGACGTCCGTCCCGATTGATCCTTCCCAAGTTTGTGGTGTTCCCGCTTTGGTAAATCGTCGGGGCCAATCCTCCGTAGTTTGCAACACACTTTTTATTATCAAAGCGTCCAGCGTCATCCAGCGCACTCACCAACACACGGGAAGCAATCTTGCCAATCGCAGGGATCGTTTCCAAAAGCTCGCAGCGTTTGTCTTTGATCTCGATCATCTTTTCTGTAATTTCTTCCTCGGAGCACTCGAGAGCATTGATGCCGCCCATAAAACTTTTTAAAATAACTTTCTGCGTGCTCCCAAGAGGCTTCGCTTCCAAAGCATTTTCCCAATCCAGCCGCTGAAAAAATTTCTCCGGCAAACTTACCCCTTCCTGCTTCATATATCCACGCACCGTATTAATCAGAGCCACCCGTTTGCTCTGCAGCTGCCCACGCGCACTCACCATCTCTCGCAGTTGCCGTGTTCTACCTTCCACCACATGCACCGGCCTCGGCAAAAGATTCCCACGCGCAAGTTGCGCCAGCTTTCGGGCGTCAATCTTATCCGTCTTTCCGCTGCTTTGATTGATCCACTTCACTTCATTAGGATGCACCACGTGTATCTGTACCCCTTCTTGCTTCATCAGCGTTAATGCAATCCACTTCATTTGATT
>PCWB01000014.1:3249-3687 GCA_002796135.1 Candidatus Omnitrophica bacterium CG11_big_fil_rev_8_21_14_0_20_41_12 | reverse complement strand
CAAACACCTTCTGCTGCCGCTGGTCAATCGCATGTACAACAAATTCCTTGCTACTGATATCCATTCCGATGTAGATCATTACCAAGCCCCCTTTCCGTTGGTTGGTGACTTTCCCAACACAACGATCGGGCAACTCGGTCTGATCGTCAACCCCAACTTACGCGGGGGGCTTATTCATAGAATCTCCTTTTAAATATTCACTCTCTTGGACAGACAGCCCCCCTTTTTTTAATTAGTTTCCCTACTGACGCTTATTCTCCTCACCAAAAAGGGAGACTTTGGTTCCACTCGAAAAAATTACTTCACCTCCAACAGAGTGTTCTTGGTGCCGAACTCGTTTTGTACTATTTGTTTTGCGTTGGGATCATCAACCCACTTCCCGTCGACAAAGAAGCGGTATTGATATCGACCTGGTCTGAGACGGATGGAACCCTTCCA
>PCWB01000014.1:1708-3013 GCA_002796135.1 Candidatus Omnitrophica bacterium CG11_big_fil_rev_8_21_14_0_20_41_12 | reverse complement strand
CCCCTTCATCCTCCAGGCAGTACACTACTTCCGGGCTCATTACCTGGCTTACCGATGTATTCTGGGGACTTTTGCCTTCCGCAGTTGAGTGCAATACAATATCCCGGTCAGTCACCATTCCCACGAGTTTCTCTCCGTCACAAACCGGCAGCGCTCCGACATTTAGCTCTTCCATTTTGATCGCTGCCTGGCGCACTGAATCCTCCGGCTTGATCCAAGCCACATCCCTGGTCATTAAGTCTTTAGCAACCATTTTTTACCCCCTTTTTGCTATAGCGTAAGCATGGTGATCAATGAGCTTATTCTGCCGCTTCAAATCCCTCTGTCGGTATGCGGCTGTTGTTTAAACTCCATTATCTTATTAATTTTTATAAGAAACTGGATTTCAACTTTAGAATGAAAAATATTATTAGCCGTTTTTGATAAATTCCGGTTTACAATACTGGACGCGAGTTACGAAATAGGCCTTAGCCTCATTTATCCGTCGGAACCATCCAAAGCTAAGGTAGCCTTTGTCAAAGCAGTATATGCTGTCCGGAATGATATCCAATTTTTCTTTGACAATCGTTATCTCGTGGCATTTCGCGTCCGTAACAACTAAGAAGTTTGGTATATTGCCGGAATAATCAAATTGGTAATGTAGTTTTAAGGCCCCTTTGGCGATCCTAAACTTTGCCCAGGGGAATGCCGCAAGGCATAGGTTAATCAGGATCCCTCTCGTATTTCATAAGGGGAAACCTCTCTGAATTTATTAACCTAATTATATGTGCAATACCTCAATATTTCACGAATATTCTGCCTCTAGAGAGGTCATTTCTTCGCTAAATATGTCCGTTTTGTCCGGTCTTTTTTGCCCCAGAATCACCTATCTCTTTTGAAACCAAAGAGTTAAAGATTGTCTGGTTCAAAACGCCGGACATTTTCAGAATGTAACGACCTTATCGCTCTCTTTAATAATTTCGTACATGTCCTTCATCGTATTAATAGGGCACATTTCTGTGCCTTCCTGATTCCGGGATTTAATACATGTTCCACAAGCAAGAATCTTACCGTCTGACTTTAATAGCTTATCCGCCTGTTCAATCGTGTTGAATTTTTCCGTGCTAATATTCTGGTATTCAACGCCTTTACCCGTAAGAAACACCTTCACTTCGTCTTCCTGACTAATAGCAAAATTAGCGTACCGTAAAGCATTCCAACACGTCTCAGCATCATTACTTGAAATTATAACCCCTATTTTCATTTTAAAGCTCCTTCCGTAAGAACGATCCCGTAATGGTATGGTTTCAAATCATATTGAACCGT
>PCWB01000014.1:0-1676 GCA_002796135.1 Candidatus Omnitrophica bacterium CG11_big_fil_rev_8_21_14_0_20_41_12 | reverse complement strand
GTATTGCTAAATCCGGCGCTCTCGGCCCATTTAATACATTGTTCCGGCTTTGGCCGGATATCCATTGAAGGGCCACGAGGCGTCTTGGGATCGTAATTCCAATGGATAATTCCCAGTCTACCCCCATCCTTAAGGATTCGTTTTGCCTCGTTTATCAAAATCATTGGTTTTTCAAGGTGAAGGATATTAAAAAGCATTACATAATCCACGCTTCCATCAGGCAGACCAGAACTCTCCGTCATAAAATCACGCATCACAGTTTGTATATTGCTCAAACCGTGCTTTTTAGCTTCTTCATTGGTAAATCGGATCATATCAGGCTCAACATCCAACGCATATATTTTTCCCTTGATTACTTTTGCGGCTGGAATCGTAAATGTGCCGTAGCCGCAACCAAACTCTGCGACATCTCCTGTTTGACTGTCTAAACCAAGCGTAGCCAGAATCTTTGTGGGGTCGAAAAATTTCTCCCACATTTCGCGCTCAGGCATTCCGCTTTCTCGAATTTTCATGCTTACACTCCTCAAATAAAAATATTAAACAGCTTTTTTACATTCACAAATTACATTGGAAATAAGCTGAAGTAAAACGGCGTTCCCATTATCTTTACCTTTTTCAAAATCTTTATCAATCATGCCCATTTGATTCGTGACATGAGCAAAGCATACAACTTTCTTTTTTCGCGCCTGCGCAAAAGCATAAAGTGCAGCGGCTTCCATTTCAACAGCAAGCAGTCCTTCCAAACGCGCAAAAGAAATGGCTTCTTTCGTCTCTCGAAATGGCGCGTCTGTTGTCCAAACCGCGCCTTGGACAACCAATGGTTTCACTTTAATAATTCCATTTAACATGGCAAGGATATCTGGAAAAATGTAAGCGTAAGCCGATTCCTGCATATAGTGATAACTGGTTCCCTCGTCTCTTAAGGCACGATCGATTAAAATAAAGTACGGTGGCTTACGAACAGGTTTAATTTGCCCAGCCGAAGTAATACTAATTAACAACCGACACCCCGACGCAAATAATTCTTCTGCTACGAGTACAGCAAAGGAAGCGCCTACAGCCCGCCCAACTACGCCTACAGATAATCCTTCAATTTCTACATTGTAAAGGTCTGTATGATAACAAGCCCAACAAGGGTTGCGCTTGCCTACAGAAGAATCCCGAATATATGAAGATAGATCGCCATCAGGATCGAGCACGCATATCTCTGGCACACTGCAAGATAGCAGTAACTTCTGACGCCGAGCCTGCTTCAATAAATTTGCCGGGTTAAAAACTGACGGCTTCCGGAAATGCTTATTTGCAAGTATTGGTATCCTGTATTTATCTTTCCCCATATCTATTTTTCGCCCTTGTTTATCCATTTACCCAGCCGGCCTCCTTCTGCGAGTTGTTCCATCAACACTTCACGTAGAATCGCACAGGCTTTGAGCATTTTTGGATTTGCACACTTATAGTAAACATTAAGCCCCTCTCTTCTTGTAGCAACAATTCTGCGTTGGCGTAGTATACTCAAATGTTGAGAAAGATTCGCTTTTGGTAATTTGAGCCTTTTTCTTAATTCTTCAACGCTTTTTTCTCCTTTGCCCAATAGACTTATAATCTTTAACCGTGTTGGATTAGCCATGCTTTTACAAACCTCAGCATGCATTTGAAACATTCGCTCTTCCATATTC
>PCWB01000052.1 GCA_002796135.1 Candidatus Omnitrophica bacterium CG11_big_fil_rev_8_21_14_0_20_41_12 | reverse complement strand
AAAGACAATTATTTTAGTTAGCCATGATATGGGGATGATAAACAAACTTTGTGATAGAGCCATACTTTTTGAAAAAGGCAGAATTATAAAAGAAGGGCATCCACAATCAGTAATTCCTTACTATCTTGAAACAGCCGGAGAGAAGTTCGGTATAGCCCTCCTGGAGCAGCAGGGGTTAAGGGTAGTTTTTAATAATGGGCGGCTTAGTATTGCTTATACTCAAAACTTTATCAGCAGTTTTGTGGGAGGGTATTGCGCTTCTTTTGATAACCTGCTTAAAATACATTCTCCTTCAACAAATCTATTTTGGAAAATCAAGTCTATCCTCGCATCTGAGCTTATTGCTGAAGGTAAAAGTAGCGAAGATGGGGTTCCTTTGCAGTATTTTAGAATAAATTTGCAGGATAATATTTTAGATTTAACTATTCGCAACTTCGAAATTCCGCCCAAGCAGCATAATTTTAATTTATTTCTAGTTGCTAATTATGACAGGTGGATTTTAGCGGATAAAGAAGGCTGTTTTCCTGAATTTTCTCACAGGACTAATTGGCATGATTTTGGTCTCAATCTCTCTTCCAGCCGGAAACTTGGTATATTTACTGGATCGGAAAATTTATTACCAGCTTTAATTTTTGAGGCAAAAGCAGAGGACAGTAGCTTAAAAATTTTTAATTCCGGTTATGACCAGGAGTCAAGAATCATCCATCTGTCTTCGTCAAATAGCCGGGAGCTTTCTTTAAACATAAGGGTTTGCTTAGAAAAAGAAGACTTTGATAATTTTTTTATTCAAGAGCAAAAGTTTTGGTTAATTCAACAACAGGAAGAGGAAAGATTGGCCAGGGAAGAAGCTGAACGCATAAGGCAGATAGAGGAAGATAGAAGGATTGAAGAGGAAAGATTGGCCAGGGAAGAAGCTGAACGTCAGGAGCATGCAACAAGGGAACTTTATTTAAGATCACATATCATTTCGCGGGGCGATTGTAGGCTATTTGTTGATAAAGATAACAGTTGTTTAAGAGTTTATTTTAAAGATAAAGAAATCACCTCCGAAGGCGGTATTAATAGCATTTTCCCCTCGAAGCATTTAATAGGTTATTACTGGCATGCAGAAAAGTTGGATCAAGACGAACTTTTGTTATCTTTGGAGTCTGATTCGCTTAAACAATTTTGGAGATTAAAATTTCAGCAAGATAATATTTTAACGATTAAAATAGCAATTGAAATAAAAAATGAAATTCCCGTAGTTAATCGTTTTATAAGGCTTGAGCTAATAAATAGTTATGATCTTTGGGAGACTCCTTATGAAAAAGGGTTATTTTCTGATGCAGAATATATAAATGATATATCTCCAGTAAGATTAAAAGATGTCAGGGTTTGTCAAGTAGCCGCCGCATCTAGCAATAAAGAATTTCCGAGAATAATTTTTGAAGTTCTTGGGAAAGAGGAGCAATATGCGGCAGGAGTTTTTAGGCAACAACAGTCCCAAGAAGCTTCCTGTATAAGTTTTTGTCCGATCTTGCCATGGTCTAATAAATTATTACCTGCGGGAAAACATGATTTTTTTGAAGGAAGAATTATTTTTGATTCACAGGATAAATTGGAAGATAAGGGAAGCGAAAAGTTTCGTGTTTTAATCGGTGATCAAAGCTTACGGTTTAGTTTTAATAGTGGCCGGGGGAATATTGTTTGGAAAGGAAAAACGTTGAGCAGCGGGCTTGGTGTTTATACGGCATTACGTTCGCAAAATATTTGGTATGATTCTACCCAAGCTGCATGGAGGTATATTAAGAAAAATAAAAAACGTATGGTTATAGAAGGCCGGTGGCCGCATATTCCCGTTTCACAGATATGGGATCTAGAGGTTATCTCAGATGATTCAATACATTGGAAAGTCGAGATGGAGGTTTATTCTCAAGTAAACATTGAAATAGAACAGGCCAGCATTATGCTTATCAATGAGTATAGAGAATGGTTCATTGAGAATTCCTCCAACGGGAAATTTTTGGATGAATTCACAAAAGATTATGATATTTTACCTTTCAGATATTGGTATGGATTAGTCGGGAAGAATGGGTTAGGGGTAACCGGTAATTCGTTACCTAAGATTATTTTTACTAATACAATGTGTGAACAGATGGCCAAAGGCCTTTTGGAAAATAGCGATTTCCTTCACTGCAGCCGGATCATTCAATATCAAAAATATAACAATGAAATTTTGCTTCCAAAAAAGTATTCGTATTTTTCAGGGTTAATAAAAATTGAAGATAAATAATATTTGTAATAAGTTTAAGCAGCATTTTCTCTGCGGAGGATTATTTTATGCTATCCGTAGGGGAATTAAATACCTCATGTTTATATCTAGAAAAAAAGTAAGTCCGCAGAAAGATTGTTTTATCAGTTCAGGCCCGCTACGCCTGCTCCTACATAATCATGGGATACAAGTATTTTGGTTTGATAAGCAGATAACTGTAGGTAGTGGTTTGAGCGTGGGGGTTAATACTTTAGGACTTTGGACGGATTCATCTAAATCCGATTGGCAGCTATTAGAGGGCTCTGCCGATTTTTTTAAGATCCGTATCAGTTTCAACGATATTCCGCTTGTTCAATTATGGAAGATTAGTATCCATAATCAAAATCGTATTATTTGGGAGATTGAATCTCAGAATACCGAATGGCTGCATATTGATGAACTACGAATTGTGCATCTGTTAAGCTCGGCATATACTTCTTGGTTTTGTGGCTATAAACAAGGTGTATTTTCTCGTTTTGGAAAAGAATGGTGGGATTACGAACTTAATCAGTCATCTTCTCAATTAACTGGCGTACGTTTCTCTAAGGAGGATACAGGATTACCGGCTCTCTCTTTTGAAATAACTGATAAAGATAGCAAGATTATTATTCAGAATAGCTCTTATCAGGAAGGTTTACGGGTAGTTGGGTTTCGTTTTGTAAATCAAGATGATAGATTTGATTTAGGCTCGGATGCCTGCCAGAAATTTAGCGTTAGTATGCAGATATTTGAAGATGCTTCGAAGCTAGATTCTAAGATAGAATTTTCTCGCAGAAATGACTTACGCACTGTCCTGAAAGAAAAAAACCTAACTTATATTAATAAACATGCAAAAATTTTGTTGGTTAATCTGCCTTGGCATAAGGCTGATATAAGGGGGGTGCGAGCTGGTTCACGCTGGCCACATATTAAAGATCCCGGCGAAGGCAAATATATGCCTTTCCCATTTTTTCTTTCCCAGGCTACTGCACTGTTAAAGAAAAATAAAATTGAGGCCCAGATTATTGATGCTATAGCTGAAGGCCTGGCCAAGGATGATTTTATAGAACGCTTATTAGGTCAGGATATTGATT
>PCWB01000012.1 GCA_002796135.1 Candidatus Omnitrophica bacterium CG11_big_fil_rev_8_21_14_0_20_41_12 | reverse complement strand
CATAATGTGGTGATCGGTGAAAATTCGCTGATCGTGGCACAAGCGGGAATTTCCGGGAGCACGATCATCGGAAACAATGTGATCCTTGCCGGGCAGGCCGGCTTAGTCGGCCATATTACTATTGGTGATAACGCGATCGTCGGAGCGCAGGGGGGCGTGACCAAATCCGTGCCCGCAAATACCTTTGTTTCCGGTTATCCGGCCAGGCCGCATGAGGCCGCCATGCGAGTGAATGCCTGCCTGCAGAGCCTGCCGAAATTATTCGAAACAGTCAAAGAGCTTAAGAAAAAGATCGAAGAGTTAGAGAAAAAATAATAATCATGGATAATCAAAAAACAATTGCTCAGGAAGCCAGCTTAGAGGGTATTGGTCTGCACACCGGCAACAAGGCAAAAATTGTTTTTAAGCCGGGACAGGTGGATAGCGGGATCAATTTTGTCCGCGTTGATTTGCCAGGGTCTCCGGTGATCAAGGCCGCGGTGGAAAATGTCTCAGTGCAGGCAAAGAGCCCGCGCCGGACTTCTCTGGGCAAAGGTAGTGCCGAGATCCACACCATTGAACATCTGATGTCCGTACTTTTCGGCTTAGGCATAGATAATTTAATTATTGAAATAAATAATAATGAAATCCCGGGTATGGACGGCAGCGGCTTGGATTTTATCCAGGCCATCAAAAACGCCGGGATCAAAGAATTAGACAGCCCGCGTAATTATTTTGTGGTCAGGGAGCCGATCTACGCGGAAGAAGAGAATGCCAGTTTAGTTGTCCTGCCTTTTGACGGTTTTAAGGTTTCTTACACGCTTAATTATGAGCACACTTTTCTTAAATTGCAATTCAAAAGCTTGATCATTGACGGTGTTTCGTTTGAATCAGAGATCGCCGCAGCGCGCACTTTTTGCCTGGAAGATGAGGCGCAGGAATTACAACAGCAGGGAGTGGGCCTGGGCGCTAATTACGATAACACCCTGGTTTTCGGTAAGGCAGGGGTGATCAAGAACCGGCTGCGTTTTGAAGACGAATGTATCCGGCACAAGATGTTAGATCTATTAGGCGATTTGAATCTTTTGGGCCAGCCGATCAAAGGGCATATTATTGCTTTAAGGAGCGGGCATGCTTTAAATTTAAAATTAGTCAAAAAGATCCTGCAGCAGAAGCAGAAAACAATTTCCGGCGGCATTGCTATCGGTTATCAGCCGGTAATGGGGCAGAGGCTGGAGGCGGTTGATATAATGAAGATCCTGCCGCACCGCGACCCGTTTTTATTCGTGGACCGGATATTGGAACTCCAGCCGGGAAAACGCGCGGTCGGGATCAAGAATGTAACTATCAATGATTATTTTTTTAAGGGACATTTTCCTCAGCGGCCGGTAATGCCGGGCGTATTGATGCTGGAGGCCATGGCGCAGGTCGGAGGAATCATGATGCTTTCCCCGGACGAAAACCGCGGTAAGCTGGCATTTTTTATGGCGATCAATAATGTAAAATTCCGCAAGACGGTGGTGCCGGGAGACCAGCTGGTTTTTGAGGTGTTTGCCGGTAAAATCAAGTCCAAGACCGGACAGGTTTCCGGCAAGGCCTATGTGGACGGCAAAGTCGTAGTTGAGGCGGATTTTATGTTTGCTTTGGCTGAGACAAACGAAAGTTAAAATGAATATTCATCCTACCGCGATTGTCTCTAAAAAAGCAAAAATCGGCGAAGCGAGCACGATCGGACCGTATACGGTTATCGGCGACAATGTTTCGATCGGTAATGCTGTGAAGATCGGAGCCCATTGCGTAATTGAAGGATATACCGCTATCGGACCGGATTGCCAGATCTTTACGGGTGCTGTGGTTGGCAGCGCTCCGCAGGACCTGAAATACAAGGGCGAGAAAAGTTTTTTAGAGATCGGCAGCGGTAATATCATCCGCGAGTTCTGCACTTTTAACCCGGGAACCGGCGATGGCTCTAAGACCGTCATCGGTAATAACAATCTTTTTATGGCCTATTCTCATGTGGCACATGATTGCGTAGTAGGGAACGGCTGCATAATCGCCAATGGCGGCACATTCGCCGGGCATGTGACCATTGAAGATAAGGCGGTAGTCGGCGGCCTGGTAGCGATCCACCAATTTGTTAAAGTCGGCAAGCTTTCGATTATCGGCGGATGCTCCAAGGTAGCGCAGGATATTCCGCCGTTTTCCACCTGCGACGGTCATCCGGCCCAGGTTTACGGATTAAATTTGATCGGCCTGCGCCGTAGCGAGGTCTCCCGTGATTCCATTAAACAACTGGATGCGGCTTTTAAAATTTTATTTAATAGCGGACTGACGATCAAACATGCTATAGAAAAGCTAAAAAAAGAAATCCCATCCCCGGCTCAGGAATGCACTTACCTGATTAATTTCTGCCAGTCCACTCAGCGCGGCCTTAGCCGTTCCTGTCAAGAAAGTAAATGAGCGAAAGAATCGGCCTGATCGCCGGAAACAGAAAATTCCCGCTTATCTTTAGCGCGGCTGCCAGAAAAAAAGGTTATTCTCTGGTTGCGGTGGCAGTGAAAGGCGACACCTCGCGTGCGTTAAATAAACTCGTTGATAAGATCTATTGGGTGTCCTTGGCTGAATACTCCCGGGTCTTTTCCATTTTTAAAAACGAAGGAGTAAAAAAGATAGTGATGGCCGGCCAGATCAGCCCGGTACGGCTATTCAGCGGCGAGATCCAGAAGGATCCGCAGTTAAAAGAACTCTTGAGCCAGATTAAAGATCAGCGCGCGGATACGATCTTCGGTGCGATCGTTAAAAAATTTAACGACGAAGGATTTGAATTTTTAGATTCCACTACTTTTATTGAAGATTATTTGCCTAAAAAAGGCATTTTGACCGGAGAGCCGTCAGCGCAAATTTTAGAAGATATCCATTTCGGTTTTGACCTGGCCAAACAAGTCGCTGGCCTGGATATCGGACAGGCCGTGGTAATCAAGAATAAGGCGATTGTCGCGGTGGAGGCCTTAGAAGGGACAGATAATTTAATCAAGCGCGCTGGATGTATTAGCCGCGGTGGTTTTACCGTGGTAAAAGTGAGCAAGCCCAGGCAGGATATGCGTTTTGATGTTCCGGTGATCGGGCTAAATACAATAAAGAATTTACTCCGGGCCAAGGCTGCTTGTTTGGCTTTTGAAGCCGGCAAAACGCTTTTTATTGACCAGGAAGCCGGGGTTGACCTGGCGCGAAAAAAAGGCCTGATTATTGTTGCTGTATAAAGTTCTTGACAGCCGGTATTTTGTCGTGTAGATTTAACCAATAGACACCCGGCCATATCAGATTGGCCGGTGTGCCTGCCTGCCGGCAGGCAGGCATTTTCTATGCAAGGAGGTAGTAATATGGCAAGAATTTGTTGTACAAGTACAAACAAGGAAAAGACATTGGAATTCAAGTTGCACGCTCCGCAGGCAAGGAAAGTAACCTTAGCCGGTAGTTTTAACAAATGGAACACCCGGACCACCACCGCCCGAAAAGATAAAGAC